>JBEKUQ010000425.1:0-3712 GCA_049514835.1 Verrucomicrobiota bacterium
TCTGGACTCCCTAAAGCCAAGGAAGCCTACGCCTGGAGCCACGCAGACGGGCCAGACGACACAGGGGAACGCTTTGTGACCGTCCTGGAAATACCGCCAGTGCATTCACCCCAAACTGCGGTCAAAGTGGCGATTGCGGCGGAAGTGAGGGGGAAGAAATGAAAATGACTAAATCATCCTTTGCATTCAGTGTCTTGTGCGTTGCTACGGTCGGCGACCCGTTGTTGGAGCACTATGGACTTCTTAATTGGGGCATGGATCAAGACACGTTGCTTTCGTGTTTGCTGCTTAGTGGTCTAATGCTTATTTTCGTTTTGTTTGTCTGGTCGCTCCTTAGCGTTCAACACCACAAGACTCGATCTATTTTAGGAGGATTGACGTGCGCCTTCAGCCTTTGGATGGTATTCCAGAATGGTAAAATCCTTTACTGAGGTCAAATTAGGACACTGCCGATTTGCTGAATGCGCGCGGGTCAATGGGCGTCAAAGATTCCATCAGCCGTCTTGAACAATTTAAAACAACGTCCCTCCGCCAATAGGAAATCATGAATATGAAAATCGGCAGATTATTGCTTCGCTCCGCCCTCCTCCTCGCGCTGGGCCTGGGTTGTCTGTGGCCTTTTTGCCACGCCAGGGCCGGGGCCGGCGCCCCGGCCCCGGTTCCCACCGTCATCCAGACCGGCTTCGATTTATGGGCCAAGAACCGCAAGGCCTCCTGGGCCATTGACACCTGGAAAATCGGCGGTCTGATGGAGCGCGACACCAAGCCCGACACCCTCTCCCGCTATTTCTCCCGCATGGAACAAACCTTCGGCAATTACAAATCCTACGAGGTGGTGGAGAGCAAGCGCATCACCGCGAATTCCGGCGTCCTTTATCTCTCCATCAACTTCGACCACGCCGTCATGTTCGCCCGGTTCATGATTTATCAAACCGACAAGGATTGGGTGGTGCAAAACATGGATTTCAGCCCCAAGCCCGAAGCCATGATGCCGTGGCTGTCCTTCGAGGGCGGAACTTACACCGAATAGACGCCCGCCTCAAGCCGCGGGCGCTTCGCCCACCTGAAACCGCGCGAAACGGCGGATGGCGATGTCATCCCCCAGTTGTTTGGCAATGCCGCCGATGTGCTCCTTGACGGAAATCTCCGAGTTGCGCTTGACAAATCCCTGGTCCAGCAGGCAGCACGACTGAAAATACTTATCCAATTTGCCCTCCACAATCTTCGCCACCGCCTGCGGCGGCTTGTTCTTGACCTGTTCGGCGGCGATTTCCCGTTCCTTGGCCACCACTTCTGCCGGCAGCCGGTCGCGCGAAACCACCGCCGGGTTTCCCGCCGCGATTTGCAGCGTGATGTCGCGCACCAATTGTTTGAAATCTTCATGGCCGACCGTGCTTTCCTTGCCGGCCCCCACTTCCACCAGCACGCCCACCTTGGCCCCGGTGTGGATGTAGGCGGCAATCATCCCGTTGCCCGAAACCTCGTAACGCATGAAGCGCGGCACCTGGATGTTCTCGCCGATTTTGGCCACCGCCGCAATCCGGTCCGCTTCCAACTCCCCCAGCTTCGCCCCGGCCGTCAGTTTGCGGCTGATCTCCTCGGCGAAGGCGCGGAAGGTGTCGTTGCGCGCCACAAAGTCCGTCTCGCAATTGATCTCCACCAGCACTCCCGCCCGGGCCCCGGCCTGGATGTTCTGCGCGATGACCCCCTCCTTGGTCGCGCGGGTGGATTTCTTGGCGGCCGAGGCGACGCCTTTCTTGCGCAGCCAATCAATGGCGGCCTCCATCGCGCCCTTGGTTTCAGTGAGCGCCCTCTTGCAATCCATCAAGCCCGCTCCGGTCATTTCGCGCAGCTTGCCTACGTCTGCAGCAGTGAATTCAGCCATGTTGTCAAATTATTGATTGTTGATGAAAAGTCAGCTTCCCGCGCCCGATCAAGGCGCGGCCAGGACGGGGATTGCCACCGTGCTCGGAGCCGCCGGTGGCGGGGACGCTGGCGGCGGGGTGGTCTCAGGCGCTGGCGCGGCCGTCGCGGCCGTCGCCGCTTCGGCTTGTTCGGCCTTTTTGCGCCCGTATTTGGCCTCGTATTCGCCGCGCGCCTGCATGATGGTTTGCACAATCGTCTGCAAAATCAGGCGGACAGAGCGGATGGCGTCATCATTGCCGGCAATGGGGTGCGTCACCAGCTCCGGGTCGCAATTGGTGTCCACCAGCGCCACAATCGGTATCTTGAGCCGGCGGCCCTCGGCCACCGCGTTGTGCTCCCGTTTGATGTCCACCACAAACATGGCCGCGGGGTATTTGTCCATCGCGCGGATGCCGTCCAGGTTCTTGAACAGCCGCGCCGCCTCCCGGCGGTACATGGATTGCTCCTGTTTGCCGTAATTGTTGATCGTCCCGTCCGTTTCCCATTTCTCAATCGTTTTCAGCCGGGCGATGGATCGTTTGATCGTGTTGAAATTGGTCAGCGTGCCGCCCAGCCAGCGCTCCGTCACGTAGAGCTGGCCGCACGACTTGGCCGACTCCTTCACCGCTTCCTGGGCCTGCTTCTTGGTGCCCACGAACAGGACGCTGCCCCCTTTGGCCACGATCGAGTGCAAAAAATCGCACGCCGCTTCCAGTTGCGCCAGCGATTTGCTCAGGTCAATGATGTGGATGCCGTTGCGCGCGTCGAAGATGAACGGCTTCATCTTGGGGTTCCAACGCCGGGTTTGATGGCCAAAATGCACCCCGGCGTCCAACAATTCCTTGATTCCAATGCTGATCACAGTTTTCCTTTGGTTGAAAGTTCGCGGCGCCCAACGGCGGCGAACCATCCCGCGGAACACGGGATTAATTTAAGTGTTGTTATGGCCGCCCGCCCTCACACAAGGGCGGATTTCAAGGCCGTTTCACCTTTGCCATCTCTGGCAAAGGGATGGGAACCTACCAGAATCCACGCCCAACGCCAACTCTTTTTTCACCTGTTTTACGGGTGCCCACGGAAAATTCATGGAGTGATGTAAACGCCTGGTGGAAAGTGAGATGGGCCCGGAGATGAATCGGCGCACAGCGCCAACACTGCAACGGCGTCCTCCTGAGCGGACTGGCGAAAGCCAGCGCGCGCGAAGCGAAGCAAAGCAACCAAGCTGCCCTCCGCTTGCTTCCGGCGCGGCCTGGCCAAAAAAGAACCGGGCGAGTCCGAAAGGACTCGTCCGGCTTTGACAGGGAAGTCGCGCCCGGCCTTTCGCCGGGGCGGCGGCCCGGCGGAATGCCCGCGCCATCCAGGAACCAAAATATCCCGATCAGGACATCTTCTTCTTGGCGTCGTCGGGCACTGCGATCTTAGTGGCGCCGACATCCTTGATTTCCACGCTGGTGGTGCGATTCATGTCCATGGGATTACCCATCATGTCCATGGACCCTTGCAGATTGTATTCGTATTTGACGAGGGTGCCGTCCTTGATCCAGAACTTGACGGAGCCTTTGGCGCCGGTGATCTCAGGCCCTTCGCCGCCGCCCATACCCGGGAAACCGCCAGGAGTCAGGCGGGCTTTGGCGCCTGCTTCCGTCAAAGTCCCGGAATAAACGCCGTCGGCCACAGTGACCGTGGTGACCAGATCAAGCAGTTCCTTGGCTTCCACCGCAGGGGCCTTGATGTTGCGGGCGTTCATAACCACCATCATATTCGGATTAAAATTAGGAAACCCGCCGCCATCGCCGTTATCCGCAGG
>JBEKUQ010000426.1:0-3711 GCA_049514835.1 Verrucomicrobiota bacterium
AGGGGAATAGCTTGCAAAGATGCCAATCGTAGTTGAGCCATTGCCTGTTCGCCGATTCCAATTTCATCCAGCGCCAGTTGCGAGGTGAAAAGTTCGTGCTGGTGACGTTTCAATTCCCACCAATCTTTGCTTTGTTGTTGTCGCGCGGCTTGCAGCAGATCGCGGGCCGGGCGCGCCACAACGTAGCTGGGGATCGTGCTCTCGATGTAAATGCGCATGGCCATTGGTAATTCTCACCCTCCCACTTTCTCTTCCTGCGCCCGCAGCGCCTCAAACTCCCGCAGGCTCGGCCTGATCTCCCGCGTGAAGCCCGCCAGCCCGGCCACCGCCTCTATCGTCTTCAACCCGTTGCCCGTCACGCAGAGCACCGCGCTTTGCTCCGCCGGGATCGCCCCGCTGGCAATCAGCTTCTTGGCCACCCCGACCGTCACTCCGCCGGCCGTTTCCGCAAAAATCCCCTCGCACTCGGCCAGCCACCGGATTCCCTCGCGAATCTGGTCGTCGCTCACGTCTTCGGCGCACCCGCCCGTATCTTTCATCACCCGCAGGGCGTAAAAACCGTCCGCCGGCGTCCCGATGGCCAGCGATTTGGCAATCGTGTTTGGCTTCACCGGCTTGAAAAACTCCAGCCCGGCCTTTTGCGCCGTGGCAATTGGCGCGCACCCGCTGGCCTGCGCGCCATGAATCTTGTATTTGGTTTCCGGCGCCAGCCCCAGCTTGATGGCCTCCCCGTAACTCTTATGCACCTTGGTCAGCAACGACCCCGACGCCATCGGCACCACCGTGTGAGGCGGCACGCGCCAGCCCAATTGCTCCACAATTTCCAGGCCCAGGCTCTTGGAGCCTTCCGCGTAATACGGCCTCATGTTGACGTTGACAAACGCCCACGGATACTTGCCGGCAATCTCCGCGCACAACCGGTTCACTTCGTCATAGTGTCCCTTGATGCCAATGACCTCCGCGCCGTAAATCCACGAATTGACCACCTTGCTGTGCTCCAGATCCGAGGGGATGAACACGCAGGCCCTCATCCCCGCCGCCGCGGCGTTGGCCGCCACCGAATTGGCCAGGTTGCCCGTCGAAGCGCACGCCACCGTGGTGAATCCCAGTTCCCGCGCCCGGCTCAACGCCACGCTCACCACCCGGTCCTTGAACGAGAGCGTCGGATAATTCACCGCGTCGTTCTTGATCCACAACTCCCGGATTCCCAGCCGTTTGGCCAGCCGCTCCGCCTTCAGCAGCGGCGTGCCTCCCACCTCCAGCCCCACCGTCGGCTCCCCTGCCACCGGCAGCAGCTCCCGAAACCGCCACATGCTCTTCGGCCGCGACTGGATGGCCTCCCGCGTCATGGAAGCTTTGATCCGCTCGTAATCGTAAGCCACCTCCAGCGGGCCAAAGTCATACTCGCACACGTGCGTCGCCGCCAACGGGTATTCCCGGCCGCATTCCCGGCATTTCAGGGCCTTCATGTAACCGCTGCTTTTCTCATGCTTCTCCATAAATTCCTCTTCTGCGACGGCGGACTCCAGCCGCCTCTTGCCGTGGTGTTTCCACCCCGGCCGTTCCACCAGGGTGGTTAATTATTATATCAACGAATACGGATATATTGATATATGAATTTTAAGCTGTCAACCGCTTATTTTTGGGATAGGATGGCACAAAGGGAAGGAGGGGGAGGGATTGGTCCGCGCCCAATGATCTTAAAACGGAGAGGCTGCGAAATGCACGTTCGCCAGATGAAAACTGTCCGCCGCCACCGGTGCCTGCCGGTGCTGGCGTTGCTCCTGCTTTGCGCCGGCCTATCCGCCAGGGCCAACGTCTATGCCACCGACATCAAGCTCAACAGTTCCACCAACAACGCCGCCATCCTCCCCGCCACCCCGGTCCAGATCAGCTACCTTCTCAACGAACCTGCCTCCGCCGGCCTCTCCCTGCAGATCTTTTCCGGCGCCACCGTCGTCTGGACCAACGTCCTGGCGGGAGGGGCCGCCGGCACCGCCGCGGGCAGCAACGGCGTGTTTTGGGGCGGCACCAACCAATCCGGCCAAAGTGTCCCCGCCGGGGTTTATCAAATCAGCATCACCGCCGCCGCCGCGGGCTACAAGGCCTGGACCAACATCACCGATGACAGCTCCAGATTCTCCGTCCTGGATCCCACCGGCATCGCTGTCAACAAGAACACCAACAGCCCTTATTTCGGCCGGGTCTTCGTCGGCAACGCCCCGCCCGCCTATGACAACAACTCCGGTGTTTACAAATGCAACGCCGACGGCAGCCCCGCCGACGAAGGCCCCTTCAGCCAGAGCTATCCCTGGGCCGGCGGGCTCTTCAGCCCCTGGAAAATTGCCGTCGCCAGGGACGACACCGTTTATATCAACGACTGGAGCGTGGGCGGCCGCGTCATGGCCTTCGACGAAGTCCTCTCCACCAACTACCTCACCGTTCTCGATATGCTGAATTACCCCTATCAAACCGCCCTGTTGAGCGGCCCCTTTGTCACCGGCGGCGGCTCCGCCACCCAGCTCTGGATGGCCGACGCCAACACCAACGGCTCCAGTGTCGGCGTGGTGCGATGGGATGTCATCCCCTCCTCCGGCGTCGGCGCCACCGACAGCGTCGTCGTGGGCATCAGCCCCTCCGGCTTGGACCTCTGCGCCTACGACGTCACGGTGGATGCCGCCAGCAACATCTATGTTGTCCAATGCCTGGATGGATTCAGGGAGCCCGCTGATTATCACCAGATGCCCCGCCTATTTGCCTTCCCGCCCTACGCCGGCCAGCCGGAAACGACCACCAATTGGAGCGTGTGCTCTATGGATTACTCCCTTGAGAACGCCGTCGGCGTCGCCGTGGACCCCGCCGGCCGGTGGGTCGCCGTCGCCGTCGAAGGCTACGGCAGCCAGAACATCCTTGAACTCCAAAACGGCGCCGTCAACATCTACCGCGCCTCGGATGGCGCCCTCGTCACCCGGCTGGGCGCGGGAACCAACCACGCCTTCCTCGACGTGGACTGGGACCTGGCGGGAAATCTATATGCGACAGACATTAACGCCTCCGTCTGGCGCGCCTATTCCCCGCCCGGCGCCAACCAGGCCACCACCGCCGCCGTGCCCATCATCCAGGTCTACGACGCCTTCACCCGGCCGGTATTGAGCGCCTCCGCCGTCCCCTTGCCGCCCACCAACCAACTCACCTTCACCCTGCAAGGCCAGCCCAATGTCGCCTACACCATCGAATCCTCCCCCGACCTGATCAACTGGACCCCCATCGCCACCAATTACGACACCGTTTCCCTCCGCCTCGTCACCGTGCCGATGCTGGACACCGCCTGTTTCTTCCAAGCCTTCCTGCCCTAAATCCCCATTTATAATTTATGATTCACTTCCCACTTCCCGCGCATAATCCGCCGGCTTGAGCAGCCCGTTCAATTCCGCCGGCCGCGACAGCTTGACCTGGAAGAACCACCCCTCCCCGTAAGGATCGCTGTTCACCAGCTCGGGATGCCGCGCCAGTTGCGCGTTCACCGCGGTCACCTCTCCGCTCACCGGCGCATACACGTCGCTGGCCGTTTTCACCGATTCCACCACCGCGCAGGCGGCCCCCGCCTGCACCACCCGCCCCACCGCGGGCAGTTCCACAAACACCACGTCCGTCAGTTCGTGCTGGGCGTGGTCGCTGAGGCCGATCGTCGCCACGCCCTCGCGGAGGCGG
>JBEKUQ010000427.1:0-3709 GCA_049514835.1 Verrucomicrobiota bacterium
CCGTGGTTCACACTTTTTCCGCGTCCCAACTGGCGCCACCGCCCGTGGTCAACGCCGACGGGGCCAGTCCCGGGGCCAGGATGACCCTGGGGAGCGACGGGAACTTATACGGGACAACGACCACCGGCGGCGCCAATGGGGCGGGCATATTTTTCCTTTTGTCTCCCTCCGGGAAGTTGACGAATTTATATAATTTCCAAGTCGTCGTGAGTGACGGAATAACGAACTGCGACCTGGGCCTGAATGAACTGACGGCGGGGCCCAAGAATTCCTTTTTTGGCACAACACAGCGCGGGGGGACCAACCGCACCGGGACCATCTTCGAAGTGTCGCCGTCGGGGGCGGAAGCGGACCTTTACGATTTTAGCGCGGAAGCGACCAACGCCTCTGGAAATATCACCGGCGCCAACCCCGACGGCATGATTCCGTCCGGCGCCTTGGTGGTGGGAACCAACGGCAGTTTTTACGGGACGACGCAATCCGGCGGGGCCAACGGCACAGGGACGATCTTTCTCTTTCGGGTGACGCCCAGCGCGGTGTTCAGCAACCTGTACTCTTTCAGCGACGCCTCTTCCGGCGTCAATGCCGACGGAGCCAACCCGAACGGCCTGACGCTGGGAGCGGACGGGAATTTTTACGGCACAACCCAAATGGGCGGTGCCAACGGGGCGGGCACGTTTTTTCAATTAACAACGACCGGCGTGCTCACGCCGCTCTATTCCTTTGGCGCAACAACGAACGACTCCGCCTGGCCGCAAGCCGCCCTCGTCCAGGGGCCGAACGGCATTTTTTATGGAACCAGCGCCTACGGCGGTTCCAATAGCAGTGGAACGATTTTTGAAATAACCACCAACGGCACTGAGACGGTGCTCTACACTTTTTCAGGCGGCAACGACGGCGGGCTGCCCAACGCCGCGCTGGTACTCGGAACGGACGGCTCTCTACAGACAGACGGCAATTTCTACGGAACGACGGCCGGCGGAGGATCCAACTATGAGGGCACGCTTTTCAGAATCAGCCCGGCGGGAGTGTTCAGTTCCCTCTATTCCTTCCCGGCCTTGAACACGAATTCTGATAATCCCATCGGGGCCTTTCCGTCCGCTGCCCTGGCCGTGGGCCATGATGGCAATTTGCGCGGCAGTTGCCTGGCCGGAGGGACCAATGGCAACGGCACCATCTTCCGTTACACCAACGCTGCTTTTTGCCCAATCGGCCAGGCTCCCGTCATCACGACCCAGCCTCCGGCCAGGGCGAGCGGGCTGGCCGGGATGTGGGCAAAACTGAACGTGGCGGCCAAAGGCGTGCCGCCATTGGGCGGCCAATGGTTGAAAAATAGAACGAATGTGTTGGGCGACGGCGGCGACATCTCTGGCTCGGCGACCGGCGCCCTGGTCGTCGGCCCTCTCCAGGCTGGTGATGCGGGAAGTTATTCCATCGTAGTCACCAATAATTTCGGCGCAACGACCAGTGCGGTCACGATTTTGACCGTGACCCCCGACACCACGCCGCCCGGCGTCAAAATCGCCTCGCCGGCGGCGGGCGCGCGCACTAATGCGCCCGTCTTTGCCGGCACCGCCTGGGACAACGCGCGCGTGACCAACGTCGTCTGGACGCTGACCAATCTGAACGCCGGCCCCGTCCTGAGCGGGACGGCCACGCTGACGCAAGGCGGGTCCAATTGGTCCTTCGCGGCGACGCCGTTCCCCGGCACGAATGTTCTGGCGGTGCAAAGCGTGGATGCGTCCGGCCTGAAATCAAAGCCCGCCCTGCAGACCTTCTTTTACAAGGTGACCAATTCCCTGGGCCTCTGGGCGGGCGGCGACGGCATCGGCGCGTTCAGCGGCGGCGCCGCCTCGGTGCGGAACGACCCGGTCCCGGCCAACGGGGCGGCCTTGAACATCGGCGAGGGATATTCCATCACCGCGTCGCCGCTGGGGTCTTCGCTGTTCAGCAACTGGGTCTGCTCCTCGTTCCTGGGCGTCTCCACCAACTCCGGCGCGGCGCTGCCGTTTGTCATGCAATCAAATATGGTATTGACAGCCAATTTCGCCACCAATTTCTTTGTGCCCGCGCACGGGACCTACAACGGCTTGTTCGCCAATGCCAGCGCCGTCGCCGCCGAATCCTCCGGCCTGCTCCAGGGCCTCCTGCTGGCGACCAACGGGACGTTCAGCGGCAAGTTGTTGCAGGCCGCCACCACCTATAATCTCACGGGCCGCTTCGATGTTTCCGGGCGCTTCTCCACCAACCTCGGCCCGGCCTCCGCGCCCGGCGGGGTGTTGAAGGTCAATTTAATGGTGGACCGCGTGGCGCGGCAGATCGTGGGGACGGTTTCCAACACCCTGTGGAACGCCAGTTTGACGGCGGAGCCGGCGGGAACCAATCTGCCCTCGGCGCAGTACACCGTGCTCTTGGCGCCGGCGGCCGGCGCGCCGGCCAATGCGCCGCCGGGCGAGGGTTTTGCGCAGGCCACCAACCATTTGGGCATGGTCGCGTTCAGCGGCAAACTGGCTGACGGAACAGTGTTCACTCCGGCGGCGGCCGAATCCCCGAATGGCGACGTGCCCGTCTATGCCAGCCTCTACGGAAACACCGGGCTGCTTTTCGGATGGATTAACGTGGCCAATCTGGGGGCGGCCGCGCCCGGCAACACCCTGGTCTGGATAAAGAAGGCCTCGCGGGCGACCGCTTTTTATACCAATGGCTTCACCAACACCTTGCTGGTGCAGGGCGGGCCTTGGACCAATCCACCCGCCAAAACGCCCGCCCTCGCCTTGTCGCAAGGACAGTTGGTCATTTCCAACGCCAGCCTTTTCCTCCTCTTCACCAACGTGTCGGTCAGCCCCAGCAACACCCTGGTCAAAATTGGCGCCCAGCCGACCAATTCCCTGACGGGTTCGATCGCGCCCGCCACCGGGCTGCTCACGTTGAGCTTTGGCAACGGCAACGGCAGGGCCGCCACGCCCGCATTGGGCGCGGTGGCGCAGGGTCAGACCAACGGCGGAGGATTTTTCCTTGGGACGACCAACGCCGGCCTGATCCTGCTTCTGCCGCCGCAGTAGCGCCGCCTCCCTTTTCATCACGCCGGGGCTTGACATTATATTCCTGTTGGAGTATATGTCTTGGCTGGTATATGAAACTCATCCAGATTTACCGCTGTTTCTGCGACGAAACCCGCCTGCGCCTCCTTCATCTTTTGACCCACGGCCCGCTCTGCGTGTGCCATTTCCAAACCGTTTTGCGCCTGCCCCAGGTCGCCGTTTCCAAACACCTCGCTTACCTCCGGGAAAAGGGATTGGCGGTGGCGCGGCGCCACGAGCAGTGGATGATTTACAGCCTCCCGCAGAGGCCCCCGGCGGAACTGGACCTGCAGTTGCGCTGCTTGCAGGACTGCGTTCAGTCCCATCCCGTCTTCCGCGAGGATTTGCGGCGGCTCCGCCGCATCCGCCGCGAGCGCGAACGGGTGGAACAGGCGGTCGTGGCCAAAACCAAATAATCCAACGTGTGATTTATGAATGATTCCCTGAATGCGAACAAGGACGAGAGCGTCCGCGAGATCGTGCGCGAGGGTTACGGCAAAATTGCGCGGGACACTTCCGCCGGCTGCGGCGGGACGGGGGTGTCTTGCTGCGGTTCATCGCCGCAGGACAGCGCCCGGCTCGCCAACGAGCTTGGGTATTCCCTTGACGAACTTAAGTCTCTCCCGGAG
>JBEKUQ010000428.1:0-3709 GCA_049514835.1 Verrucomicrobiota bacterium
GAAAACAAGGCTGACACCCCAAAAGCGGCTTTTTGTCTCCTTGCCTTAAACTCCCCTGGTGGTGATGGCGGTGGATTCCATGTTGCGAAGGGCAAACAGGGCGCAAGCTGGAATCCAGCGACTTCACGACCAGGCACTTGTCGGGGCGGAGCGTTCGCGTGTTGGCATTCCGCCGTCGCGCTCGGCGCTATGGCGAGACAAGACGGCGGACAGGCGACACGGGAAAACCCAGCGGAGAAACTTCCCGCCGCGGAAAACCTCTGGCGCGACGGTTTACCGAATCTGCCCAGGAAAATCCTCCACTTCAACCCCTCTGTCGCGCCAGACGGTGGACAGAGCGTCAGCCTCACGCCCCTCCGACAAATATATGATTCTGTCCCGCCATGATTCTGTCGCCTCTTCCTCGGCTGGGGGTGGAGGGATGGCCGGTTCGGGCTTGTGTCGGAATCGTTTCCTCGCAGAATAGCCCAACATGACTGGCGGCAATCACATTTTGGTCACGGGCGGCGCGGGCTTCATCGGCTCGCATCTGGTCGAACGGCTCCTGGCCGACGGCAAATCGGTCACCGTGATTGATGATTGTTCCACCGGCCGCCTGGAAAACTTGCGGGCGGTCCGGTCGCACCCCCGGCTCAAAGTCATCGTTTCCAAAGTTTCCCAATGTCCCGACCTCCAGGCGGAAGCGGCGGCGGCGGCGGGCGTTTATCATCTGGCGGCGGCGGTCGGCGTCGAGTTGGTCATGAACGCCGGCCTGGCCACCATCGAGACCAATTTGCGCGAGACCCAGGCCGTGCTCGACGCCGCCAGCGCCCACGCCACACCCGTCTTGCTCGCCTCCACCTCCGAGGTTTACGGCAAAAGCCGCCGCGCGGCCTTCTCGGAGGAGGACGATTTGCTCATCGGCCCGCCGCATTTGAGCCGCTGGGGATACGCCTGCTCCAAATTGATGGATGAATTCCTGGCCCTGGCCCACGCCCGCGAACGCATGACGCCCGTGGTCATCGCCCGCCTCTTCAACACGGTGGGGCCTCGCCAGACCGGGCAATACGGCATGGTGCTGCCGCGCTTTTTGCAGGCGGCGCGCCAGGGCGCGCCGCTGCGGGTCTATGGCGACGGCCGGCAGACGCGCTGTTTTTGCTATGTGCTGGACACTGTCGAGGCCCTCGTGCGCCTGCAAAATTGCCCCGCCGCCCGCGGCCAGATTTTCAACGTCGGCAGTTCCGAGGAGGTCAGCATCCGGCGCCTGGCCGAACTGGTCATCGAGATTCTGCGCTCGCCCTCCCCCATCGAACTGGTGCCCTACGCGAAGGCTTACACGCCCGGTTTTGAGGACATGCGGCGGCGCCAACCCGTGCTGGACAAGCTGGCCAACTGCACCGGCTTCCGCCCGGCCACGCCCCTGCGCGAGATCGTGGCGAAAACGGCGGCGGAAACATTATGATTGACTCACTTGCAACCTCGCCCCGCCCCTCCCGCGGCCCCGCCTCGCCCCCATGAAGGCCGTCGTCCTCCACGGCAAGGAAGATTTGCGCCTGGCCGACATCCCGCCGCGGCCCCTCCAAGCCGGCGAGGTGCGCGTCGCCATCGAGGCCGCCCTGACCTGCGGCACCGACTTGAAGGTCTTCAAACGCGGTTATCACGCGAAAATGATTTCCCCGCCGGCGGTTTTTGGACACGAACTGGCCGGGCGGATTTGCGAGGTGGGGCCGGGCGTGGCGGACTGGCGCGCGGGCGATGCGGTGGTCGCCGGCAATTCCGCGCCCTGCGGGCGCTGCCGCCATTGCCAGAACGGCCGCGAGAACTTGTGCGACGACCTGCTCTTCCTCAACGGCGCTTACGCCGAATCGGTGGCCATCCCGGCGCGCATCGTCCGGAAAAACCTCCTCCGCCTCAAGCCCGGCACCGCCTTTCTCGACGCCGCCCTGGCCGAACCGCTGGCCTGCGTCGCGCTCGGCTGGGAGGAGTTGCAGCCGCGCCCCGGGCAGCGGGCGCTGGTCATCGGCAGCGGGCCAATCGGATTGATGTTCGCCGCCCTGGCCCGCCACGGCCATTGCGCCGTCACCCTGGCCGGACGCGGCGCGGAGCGGCTGGCGGCCGCCGCAAGACTCGGCGCGGAAATCGTTGACATGTCGGGACGGAGCGACCTGGCCGCGGCGGCGCAGGCCGCCCGCGGCGGCGGGTTCGACCTCGTGATCGAGGCCGTGGGTAAACCGGAAACATGGGAAGCCGCCATGCGCCTGGCCGGCAAAGGCGGCAAGGTGAATTTGTTCGGCGGCTGCCCGGCCGCGAGCCAGGCCGCCCTGGACACCGGGTTGCTCCATTATTCCAGCCTCACGCTGCTTTCCAGTTTTCACCACACCCCCCGCGCCATGCGCCGCGCCCTGGAGCTGATTGAGACGGGTGTGGTTTCGGCGCGGGATTTTGTCACGGGCGAGTGCGCTTTAGCCGACTTGCCCGCCCTTTTCCGCAGCATGAGCGCCGGCAATCGCGCCGTCAAAACCCGCGTGAGGACCCGGCCATGACCCGTTCCTATTTCGGCCTGGCCCAGCCCAGGGTGGATTTGGTCTGGGCGGTGGCCAGCACTTTGTTCTGGTCGTCCAGAAGGGTGACTTCAATGGTGTCCGCACTGAAGATGGCGGGCGCCTTGGATTCGGCCGCGACCTTGAAATTGAGCAAATTGAGCCCGGGACCGGCTTTGATGGGGACATCCTCGGATTGGAACCAGTCGGCGCTCTCCGGTTTGGATGAATCATAGACGCGGACATGGATTCGGCCGGAGTCCGCGCCCAGATTGTAATGAACCACCACCGAACCGCTGAAGGCGTCGTTTTGCTTGACATCACCGGCCTGGACCGTGCTGCCGGCCCCGGCAGGGACGGTCGCGGCGGCGGCGGCCGCGCCTCCCGTAGGATGCCAGTTGAGCAGCATGGTCGCGCTGGAGATATAAGTTTTTTCACCGCTCGGCCCCGTTAGATAAATCCAGATTTTGTCGGTGCCGAAGGAACCGCCCTTGGGCCGGGTGCCGGAGGCGGGATTGAACTTGACAGGGATGAGGACGAACGGGTGGCTGCCTGTGCCAATTTGCGCGGTGGAACTGGTGAAGTAAGTGCTGGCGGCGGCGTCCTCGGCGCTGGCCACGTCAATGCCCATCGCGCCCATGCCGTCCTCGGCTTTGTAATCAAATTCCACCTGGAGGGTCATTTCGCTGCGGTCCAGGCTGCGGTTGATAATATCCACATTCCGGACCTTGGTCTTCGCCGTTTTGGAAAGGACGAAGGAAGCGCCTTTGGAGGAGGCGGAAGGCGCGATGGCGGCCGGTTTGGTGTTGATCATGGCGAGCCGTTTGACTTCGGCGTCCGCCTTGGCTTTGTCGTCGGCGATCCGCTTGGCTTCGGCGTCCGCTCTGGCCTTTTCATCGGCGGCGCGCTTTTCATCGGCAATCCGTTTGGCCTCGGCATCGGCCCTGGCTTTCTCGTCGGCGATCCGCTTGGCTTCGGCGCCGGCTCTGGCCTTTTCATCGGCGGCGCGCTTTTCATCGGCAATCCGTTTGGCCTCGGCATCGGCCCTGGCTTTCTCATCAGCAATCCGCTTGGCTTCGGCGTCGGCTCTGGCCTTCTCGTCGGCGGCGCGCTTTTCATCGGCAATCCGTTTGGCCTCGGCATCGGCCCTGGCTTTCTCATCAGCAATCCGCTTGGCTTCGGCGTCGGCT
>JBEKUQ010000429.1:0-3707 GCA_049514835.1 Verrucomicrobiota bacterium
CTGATCAACGGCGGCGCTCAAGAAAAACTCGCAGAATTCGACCAAATAGCGTTGCGAGAGATAGCCGCGACCGTCGTAGTCGTTCACGCGTTTGGCATCGGCGTTGGCCAGGGCCGCTTGATAGTCCGCCTTCCGCCGCGCCAGGCCGCGTGAGAGCGTCCATAGTCCGTCGCTGTCAACGCCCGCCTTGACAAACCAGGCCTGGGTAAACAATCGCGCCACCCTTCCGTTGCCGTCCAGGAAAGGATGAATCCAGGTCAGGCGATGGTGTGCGCAAGCCGCCGCCACCAACGAATCCGGATTGGCCGTCACCAATGGACCGTAAAACTCGGCGAACCGCTCGAGAAACTGCCTTAACTTTTTGCTGGCGGGGGCCAGATGCCGTCCCACGCTGACCTCGGTTTCGCGAAGTTTGCCGGGCTGGACTTCATGGGGCTTCGCCTTGTCGTCTTGGAGTTGGCGAAATTCCTCCGGCAGCCGCCGGTAGAATTCTTCGTGCAACCAGCATAGGAATTCGGCCGAGCAAATCTCGCCGGCCGGCATCTGGCGCAGCCTGCTTTCCATCCCGGCCTGAACCTCGATGTGGGCGAGGTGCTGAATCTGAAGCGCACGCTGCGCGGGGTTTGTGGAAAAATCCTTCCGCAGTGCTGCCTCGATGTCCCTGGGCGTTGTGCGATGGCCTTCGATCAAATTCGAGTAGTAGCTGTTCATCGAACGCACCAGATCGGCGGCCCGCGCCCGGGTGATGGGGTGCAGCGGAGCACGGAGCCGTTCCGCGCCCCGGATGAGCGCCAAAGCCAGGGCTGGCAATCGGCTGGCCCTGTCTTCAGGCAAGAGCGGCTCCATGTCCGATTGATGATCGTAAAGTTTTATGGTCATTTGTGCCGATATTGTTGCCGATTAAATAACGCACATAACATGCCTGTTTACAAGCATATATTTATTGGAATGGCGTGATTTAGCCACACAGGTTGCCGATCTTTTTGCCGGCCTTTTCGTTCGGTGGTGAAATTCCATCACCCCTGGCCAACATCGAGGAATCGAAGAGGCGAAAACTACCTGGGCGACCAGCCGTCTCCCGGCGGAAGATCGCGGACAACCATAGTTTAAAAATATCGCGTCTCACGGCAGGATGTCGTCTCCCGTTCCGGTCGGCGAGTCGCCGACCGGCACAGGCGGGTCGCCTGTGCCACCCGCCGGATTCGGGAGCCGTATGAAAAGTCCGGGCTAAGGCGGCGCGGCAAAAAACAATCCCATCTCGCGCATGGAAAAATAGCCCTTGCTGTTCGCGGCGGTGCAATGACCCAGAATGATGTGGTCGGCCACCTCGATCTTCAGAAGCTGGCCCGCCCGGATCAGGTCGCGTGTCACCCGGATGTCCGACTCCGAGGGGGTGGGATCGCCGCTGGGATGGTTATGCACCAGCACGATGGTGGAGGCGTTGGCCGCGATGGCGCCCCGAAAAACTTCGCGCGGATGGACCAGGAGGCTGTCCACCAAGCCCTGCGAGATTTTTTCCACCTTGATGAGTTTGCGGCGCGAATTCAAGAGCACGGCCTGGAAATTTTCCACGTCGTAGTTGCGGTTGGCGTCGCGCAGATAATCGGCCACCTGCTCCGGCGTGTCGAGCAGCGGGGCATCGCCCTGCATTTCCTTGGCCATGCGCGCCGCCAGGGTGAAGGCGCTTTTGAGCGCGATGGCCTTGTCCTGTCCGATGCCCTTGACCTTGCTCAAATCATGCAACGAGGCGCGGGCCAGGGCGTTGAGCGTGCTGAAGCGACGCAGCAGTTCCTCGGCGATCTGGATGGCGGACCGGCCCTTGGTGCCGGTGCGCAAGAGGATGGCGATCAACTCCGCGTCCCGCAAGGCCTCGGCCCCCAATGCGGCCAGCCGTTCGCGGGGCCGTTCATTTTCGGGCAGGTCCTTGATGCGGATGCCTTCGCTCATGGTGCGCGAAGATTTAACCAGCCAAACGGCGATTGGTCAATAAGATTCCCGCGTTGCTCGGGGCGAAAGGTGGGTTCCCTTCTTAATCTTAATCCTGATCTTAATCATAATCCCATCCTGGCCTGTTTGAAGAGTAAGATTAAGATTAGGATTAAGATTAAGATTAGGATTAGGATCAAGACAGATGAACGAGCCGCCAGAGCCGAAAATGGATCCGTGGATTGCGAAATTCCTGCGGCATTTGCTCACGGACAAGGGGGCCTCGGTTTATACGGAACGCAATTACCGGCAGGCCCTGCTGGAATTCCACCGCTGGTTCCTCCAACAGCGCCAGAGCGCCCCGGATTGGAACGCGCTGCGCCGGGATGACTTCCGCGATTTTCTCCGCTTCCTCGGCCGCGGCAAGCTGAGCCGCGCCGCCGTGCAGCTCCGCTTCTCCGCCTTGCGTTCCTTTTACAAGTTTCTCATTCGCAACGGGGCCGCCGCCGTTTCGCCCATCCGCAAGCTTTCCCTTCCCGCCAGGGAAAAACGGCTGCCGCACTTCCTGACCGTGCCGCAATTGGAAGAACTGCTGCGCGCGCCCGGAAAGGAACTGGAGCGCGCCGCGAAAGACAACAAGCCGCCGGACCCCGGCCCCTTTTTTCGCGACGCCGCCATTTTGGAGGTGATTTATTCCTGCGGCCTGCGCGTGAGCGAGTTGTGCCAGCTTCGCGCCGAAGACGTGGATTGGCCCGGCCAGTTGGTGCGCGTGCGCGGCAAGGGAAAAAAGGAACGGCTCGTGCCCATCGGCGCTCCGGCGCTGGAAGCCCTTCGCGCCTATTGGCGCCACCGCCATTACGAACCCGCCGGCGCCATGCCGGTTTTCCTCGCCCGCCCGCGCCGGGTTGCGCCGCTGACGCCGCGCACGGTGCAGGCGCGCCTGAAAAAATATCTTCGCGCCGCCGGGCTGGACCCGAAAATCACGCCGCACCAGTTGCGCCACAGCTTCGCCACGCACCTGCTCGACCGCGGGGCGGATTTGCGCAGCGTGCAGGAGCTGCTCGGCCACGCCCACCTGGTCACGACGCAGGTCTATACGCACCTGACAACGGAACGGCTCAAGGCCGCCTACGACAAGGCCCATCCCCGCGCCTGACGCACCCTGCAAGAACAACTTCGGATATTGAGGCGCAATTCAAACATAATCGAAGTGGCGCCTGGAAGCGCGCCTTTCAAAGCAATTGAGAATTGAAAATTGAAAATTTGTTATTGGTAAATGAGCGGTTGGGGGAGTGGTTTTCAATGGCCAATGACCAATTCTCAATGACCAATTCCCAATCCGAACCGGCCTTGCTCCGAAAGCGGATTCGGAGGTTATTCATGGACGGATCCTAACGCACCGGGGCCGGCGAGGCGGGGCGCGCACTGCGTGCGCGCCGCGGCGGGCAGTCCCGACGTGTCGGGATCCCTGCCAGCCAGGACCGAGGCGTCACGGCGGATGGATAATGACGCGTGGCCCGTTTCCTATCAGTCTTGGGGCATAAAGGCGAAGCCGGCGGCGGCCACGACCAGGGCGAAGGCGACCAGATGGTTCCAGCGGATGGCGGCCTTGAGGTACAAAATGGCGAAGGCGCTGAAAACCGTGAGCGTGATGATTTCCTGGGCGATTTTGAGCTGCACCGGCGACCAGACATTGCTGCCCCAGCGGTTGGCCGGCACCTGCAGCGTGTATTCGAAAAAGGCGATGCCCCAACTGGCCACAATCACCAGCCAGATCGGCC
>JBEKUQ010000430.1:0-3703 GCA_049514835.1 Verrucomicrobiota bacterium
TGGTCCCAATGGTGGATCCGCTGGGGTTCATCCCCTGGCTCACCACCGCCAGATAATAGGTCCCTCCGGGCACAAAATTGGATTGGGCGTAATTGGGCAGCATGAGATACTGCTCGCTGCCCACCCTGTTCATCACCCGCCCGCCGTCCAGAGTGTAAGGCGCCTGGTTGCCCGCAGCCACACTCGGCAGCGCGCTCTCCTGGATGAGCAGGAGCGAGTCGCCGACGTTGGTGTCCAGTTCCACCCGCCAACTGCTGGCGTTGGCCGGCACGGTCAGCACGTAATAGGCCGCGTCCCGCGGCGCCAGGCCGGGATTGCTCGCCACCCCGTTGCTGAACGCCAGCGCCGTAATCGGAATGGTGTGGCCCGGCCCAATGCCCCGGCTCATCAGGCTGTACGTCAAGGCCGACGTGCCGCTAAAACTGACCACGCCGGCATAGTACGTTCCCGCTTGCAACGGATTGCCCATCCCCATCTCCAGAATCTGGCCGTAGGCCTCAAATCCGCTCGGATCGTAATAATCCCCCGTCCAATCCCAGCCCGCCTGCCATTGATAACCGCTCGGCCAGGTGGTGCTCGTCGCCGGATTCCAGGATGGCGCGCCGCTTGCCACCGGCAACGCATCCCGGCAAAGGAAAAGGTAAGGCCAGCCGCTGGTCACATTGGTCAACCGCAAATCCCATCCCGCCACATTGCCCGGCACCGTGTAGCTGAAGTATTGGTATTTGCCCGCCGTCTGGTTGGTCACGCTCACCAGGCTCCCGGCCCCGTCGAAATTCACCGGCGTCGCCGTCAACTGGCTGCCCGTCAGCGCGAAGTACCCCAGCACCGCCGCCGGCGAATACACCCCGATGTACCACACATCTACCGGGTGCCCCGGTTGTTGCAGAAAACCCAGCGTGCTGGAAAGGTCCAGGTAACTCTGGGAATAGTTATAGTAGGAATCATACGGACTATTCCGATAGTTCCATTGCCCCGGAACCGCGTTCCGCCGAATCGCGATTTCCGCCCCCGCCGGCGCGTTGCTCAAATCCAGCTCCCAGCCCAGCGAATTGAGCTGCTCCGTCGTGTTGGTGATCGTGTAGTAGCGCCAGCCCACCCGCCCCGGCGTGTCATTGGTGATGGCAAAAACATAATCCACCGGCGTGATCACCGGCGGCACGTTGACGAACGAGCAGGTGTAGGGCGGCGTGCCAAATACCGTCACGTAAAACGAGATGTCGGTCAGCGCCGGCGGCACCAGCGTCAGGCTGTTCCCCACCCCCCCCGCGATGTCGGATACCGCATTGTTGACAAACTCGTTCGGCACGGCGTTCGAGCGCACCGCCAGGTTCGGCGCCCCGGACACCGCCAGCGCGTCCAGCTCCCAGGCGATCTGATTCGCCGGCACCGTCACCAACAACGTCACATAGCCGTAATCCGTCGCGTTGACCACCACCGTATTGGTCGAATTAAACGCCGCCGCCCTCACCGCCTGTTGCCGCGAATCCAGCGCGAAATTCAGCCCCGGACTCCCCGCCACCCCCACGAAATACTGGCTGCCAATGACCAGATACGCCGGCACCACCAGCATCTGCCCCGCCTGCGTCAGATCGTAGGTGTAAGGGCTGTACGGCACCGGCGCCAGCGTGGTTTTCACGTACAGTTGATTGGTCAATCCGCCCAGTCCCAGCCGCCAGGCCGGCGTCCCCGCCGAGATGGTCGTTTTGAAAAACGCCATCCCCTCCGCCCCCATCGTCACCGTCGCGCCGCTGCTCCCATCCGCCGCCAGCGCCGGCAACGGCTGCACGTAAGCCTCCCCCGTCACCAAGTTCCATTGCGCGTTGGGCGTGGCATGCACCAGCAGATACCAGCTCTGCCCCGCCGAAAACTGCGGCCCTTGCGCCAGCACAAATCCGTTCGAGCCCGGCAGCGCCGAGCTATAATTGTAATAATTGGTCGCCGGCAGCGAACCTTGCAGCAGATAAAGGCTGGCCTGCCCGCTTTGCACGTTCAGCGCGTTGCGCCAAACCCCGTCCGCCGTCGCCTGCGTCGTGATCGCAAATAGATAGTCCCCGCCGGTCGCGCTTTGGTTCGTATAGACCTGCGTCCCCGCCTGCGTCGTTCCCGGATCCCACGTCAACGTCGTCACCGACGCCAGTTCCGCGCCCAGCGCGTAATTGGCCCAACTCGCCGTGCCCGACGGCAAATAAACTCCGATGAAATAGGTCGCCGCCGTCGCCAGATTGCTCGTCAGATTTACCGTCTCCACCGGATACCCGGCGCTCGCGTAGTCGTACGCAGACGCCGTCGGCAGTTGCCCGCGCCGGAGGTAAAGCCCCGGCGGCGTCGGGTTGGTCGAACTCACCACCACCCGCCAGCCCGTCGGCAGGTTCGATGGCATGTCCACCTGGAAATACTGCCACGCCCCCGACCCGGCATTCGTCAGGTAGCCTTTCGTCGAAAAGACCAGCGGCTTCGACACCGGGTAACTGGCGCTGCGCAAATCGGTCCGGTTCGACGTCAGCGCCACGCTGAAGGCCTGCAAGGCCGAGGCCGGCGGCGTATCAACCAGCAAGCCGTAAGTCCCGGTCGCGAACTCCGGCGCCTCCAGGTTGATCTGATTGGTCAATCCCGCCAGCCGCGACGTGAATTCATAATTATTGACAGTCGGCGCAACCCCGCCGTTCGTCAAAAACAGCCAGGAGTAGGCCGTCGCGCTGTTCGAGACCACCAGCGAAAGATTGGTCGCTCCCGCCGCCACCGTGAACGTGAAATTGGACGATTGCCCGGGGGAATTGGTGCCGACAAACGGCTGGGCCTGGCTGAAAGGCGCAGCCAACACGGCCAGCAGCGACCCCAATGCGAAGGAATGGATTTTCATGGCCATTAGATATTTGCACAGCGACAATTGACACTGCCATCCTCGCCCAGATCGCCGGATACGTCAAGGATCATCCCCTCGCGAATCAAACGAAAAAACCTGGAGCTTCCCCGTTTGGCCCCGCCACTTCCTGGCTTTCCCTCACAAAAAATGGTGCCCCGGGAGGGATTCGAACCCACGACCAATTGATTAAGAGTCAACTGCTCTGACCAACTGAGCTACCGAGGCAACCAGCCGCCTCATATTTGGCACGAGACGCACCCAAAGGCAAGGCCATTCGACACACCAAGCCCAATGGCCCCCATCCAACTGCTGTGGGCCTCCTCAAAAATCATCACGATTGCATGTGAACGCAGCACGGATGGCAGCACCCACGGCCATGCCGATGCCAATGCCCAGCGTTAGCAATTGTTTAGTCGCCGAGGCAGATGCCCAGCGAGCGGGTGGCGTGAACGAAGCCGCCGTCGAGCGGCACCGTGCGCAACCGTCCGGTGGCTTCGGCGAGCGGCACGCTATCCACAAAGACGCCGTTGTGGGCGACCATCCGGCCAAAGCGGCCTTCGGTGATCAGTTCCACGGCTTTGGCGCCGAACAAGGTGCAGAGGACGCGATCCATGAACGTGGGGCTGCCGCCGCGTTGGAGATGACCCAGCACCATCAGGCGGGTGTCCTTGCCGGTGCGAATTTCCACTTCCGCCGCCACGACGGCGCCGATGCCGCCCAGCCGGGCCTCGCGATTCTCCTGCTGGCCGCCGACGGTGACGAAATCCCCGCCCGCCGGTTTCGCGCCTTCCGCGACAGCGATGAGGGTAAAATGTTTTCCCATTTGTTCGCGTTCCT
>JBEKUQ010000431.1:0-7286 GCA_049514835.1 Verrucomicrobiota bacterium
TCGAGTGCGTGGTCATTGACGAGGGCGTGAAGATGAAGGGATCCGACACGCAGGTGGGCAAGGGCATCCGCCAGATGTCGCCCAGATACCGGCTGGTCCTCACGGCCACTCCCGTCAAGAACCGGCTGCCGGACATCTTCTGGCTGGCCTGATGGGCGGCCGGCGGCCACGAAGAGGCGACCGCGCGCTGGCCATACTCCGGCGGCGCGGAGGAACAGACCAAGTTCGCCGAAACCTTCATGCTGTCCGAGTTCAACAAGACCAAGGCCGCCGAAAACGGCGGCGCCAAGTCCCGGTTCACCAAGCTGCGCCCGGAGATTTGCAACGTCCACCTGCTCTGGAAGGCGCTGGGGCCGATCGTGCTCCGCCGGCGTAAGCAGGACATCGGCCAGGCCATTGTCCAGAAGGTGCGCCATGTCTATCGCGTGCCGATGGGCCTGCATCAGCGCCGGGTGTATCAGTATCACTTGAACGCGCTTTACCTGGACCGCAACCTGAAACCGGCGCCGGGCGCGCAGTTGCAGGCCCTGCGCGTGGCCGCCGCCGCGCCCGACTCGCATCTGTTGGAACAGAAGACTCTGCGCGATGGGAACAGCCGCATCCCGCCGTTGATCCATCGCAGCCCGCATTCATTCACTCCCAAGGTGGCGTGCGCGCTGACGCTGATCCGGGACGTGTTGCGCCGGGGCGAGCAGGCCGCGGTGTTCTCCGCGTTCAACGATCCATCGGACATCCTTTCCCGTTACCTGACCGAGGCCGGCATTGACCATTACCTGTTGGACGGCCGGACCAACCAGCGCCGGCGCGGCCTGCGTTCGGCGGCGTTCAATAACGGGGAATGCGCCATCACCCTGGCCGGGCTGGACAGCATGGCCGAGGGCCACAACTGGGACAACGTGAACAACATCATCGTCACCAGTTACACCTGGGCGGCAGACAAGCACATCCAGAGCATCAACCGCGCGCATCGGCTGACCAGCCGCAAGGACATCAATCTCTATTGCATCATCTGCGACCAGAGCGCCGACCGCGTGCTGGAGGACAACGTGAATGAGAAGATCAATTCGAGCGAGCTGGCCATTGACGGCCGGCTGCTGGGCGAGGCGGCTGATGAACGCTCGATCGCGGAACTCTTGCGCGATGCCATGCGCGATTTCAAGGACGCGCAGGATTGTCCCGATGAAGAGGCTTTGCGCCTGACCTGGCCGGAACTGAGGGAGCAACTCAAGGAGGCGGCGCGAGGCTGGGGTACCTTCACATCCGCCCGCGCGCAGGAAGAGGAACCAGCAGAGCGGAAGCTGCTCGACCTGTCCATCATTATCTTCCCGATGCCTTTGGCAAAACCGCAGCAAAGTATTCCAGCCCATCCTGGCAATCTTCCAAGCTGGCGCCGCTTCAGGCTCGCTGCGTAGCCGGATGGCTGATGTGGCCTGGTCCGCCAGGCGTCGGCAAAACGCACTTGGCGCAAGCGGTGGGATATGAAGCCATTAAAATGAACTTCCACTTTGATAACACTCTAGGAGCCTGGCCGCCCTGGAAAGCCCCGGTTTGGGGCAAGGCGTTTCCCGCCGGCGGCCTCCAGCATGTCCGCCGCCGCCTTCCGCCGCTCGATCACGACTTGATTGTAGTTGCCCGCTGAGGGGCTTCCAGGCTGAGGCGGCAGCAACAGGAAAGGAAAGCCTGCAACGTATTGCCTCCACTGTAAGTCCATTGGATTGGTCAAATCCAAGGCCGTCTGGCCTGCCCAATTGGTCTGATTGACCCGCGCACCGGCTTTCAACAGTATTTCAACGACGTTGGTCTGCCCCGCGGCGGCGGCCAAATGCAACGGCGTATCACTGGCCAGGTTCGGCCTGAGCGCGGCGCCAGCAGGCCATTCGTTGCGCGGGAGAACAACAGCCGTGTTGGGATCGCACTGCTTTTGTAGAAGCAAGGTCAACACGTCGCTGGACCCCTCCCAGGCGGCCCAATGCAGGGGCGTCAGCCTTGTCCTGTCCACCGCTTCGATCTTGGCCCCATGCCGCAGGAGAAGCTCCGCGGAGCCGGCTTGATTGCAGATGGCGGCAATGTGAAGCGGCGTCATTCCGGCGAGGTTCGTTGCTTCCGCGGACGCTCCTTTGTCAAACAAAAGTTTCAACATGTTGGTGTCTCCGATGGCGGCGGCGATTTGCACCGGCAAAGGGGCACGGCCGTTGTTTTCGGCGAGCGCCGACTTGTCCTGCGCGAGGTAGGCCGAGACGGTGTCAACATCACGCGTGTAAACAGCATCCAGGAGGCTTTTCTTTGCGCCGCGCTGGAGGAGGAGGTTCGCGATTTCCGTTTTCTTTGACAGCAAGGCGCGGCCGAGAGGAGACAACCCCCGGATGTCCCGGGTCTCCGTCTTGGCATTGGCGTCAAGGAGCGTTTTGACGATTTCGACGTTGCCCTCATCCACGGCGTAATGCAGCAACGTTCCGTCATCTCTGAGGTTCGTGGATCCATAATAATTCGTGGCAATGGCTGGCCGTTCTTGGAGGAGTCTGCGCAAAACATCCACGCGCTCCGCCAGCACGGCGGAGATTTCGTCCCACGGCGCGCCATTCTGCTCCAGAAGTTCGATCATGTTGGTGAGATGGAGCGTGGCCGCGGCGCGCAAAGGCGATTGGCCGAACTGGTTAACTAAGACCGCCAACTTCTGGTCCTCCGCCAGCAACCGGGTCGCTGATTCCAGCTTGTCCGCGCTGATGGCCACGAAGAGATCGGTTTCTGGATTGGGCGTGCCATTGCCGGGGGAATGAGCTCTTAAGGTGCGCGGCGTTTCGCCGGCGTTGTTGGTCGCATCCGGGTTCGCTCCTTGTTTGACGAGCCAGTCAAACACATCAAGGGTTTGTTTTCGGGCGGCAAGGTGCAAAGGAGTGTCGCCTTCGTTGTCGCGCACGTTAAAATCCTCCTTGGCGGCGGCAAAAATCCCATCAATGCCCCTCATGAAGAACAAAGGCGGAGGCCGCATGCCCATGGACGCCAAATAGTGCAGCGGCGTTTTGCCGTCGTTGTCTTTGATGGATAAATCCGCACCGGCCTTGACCAACCAGACTGCCCGCATCGCCGCTTGGATTCAGGCCCTGGATCAAGTAGCCGTCCGGCAAATGGGCCAGCCGGGCGGACTGGAGCCTTGGGACACAGACCCCGTCGTCGAAGGCTTGCTCAAGGAAGGCCCGCCCGCCATCGAACCCCTGTTGCCATGCCTCGAAAGCAAGGACGCCGACCGCTTGACACGGTCGGTCAGCTTCGGCAGGGACTTTGCCCGCTCGCGATCATTGCATCCAGTCAGTCAACCCGTGACCGCAGTGCTGGTCCAATTGATGCAGGGCAGCGAAGCCACCATTGGAATTGATCGCTTCAGCACGAATAACGCCGAGTTGGCCGCAAAATTCCGCAATTATTGGAAGCAATTCGGCCAACTCCCCCTCGCCGAGCGGTGGGATCGCCAACTCGCCGACGACCAAGCTGGCCCGGCCGCCTGGAAGGACGCCCTCGCCAACATCCTCCGCAGCGAACCAATCGAAGGCAAACCCAGTCAAAAGCGCCTCGCCGGAGAAGTTCTGCGCTCCAAAACCGATCCTGGCGTCACCGACCTCTTGCGCCGGCGGGCCATAACCATGATTGACGCCTCCGATCACCACGCGGGCACGAAAAACCTCGGAACGGCCGACCCCCTCGACGCGGCCTCCATCGCCACCCTGGCCATGATGAGAGCCAGAAACGGCGACACCAAGGGATTGGACACTTACGCCGAATGGATCAAGGCCGCCGATCCCGCCGCCCTCGAAAACTCGGTCCTCGACGCCTTGGAACCCTTTTGGCAATTCCGCGATCATCCTTCCTTGCGCGACGCGGCCCGCGCCATGTTCGCCAACACCAACTCCCCCTGGGGCAAGCCCGATTGGTTGCTGGATGCGCCGGGCCGGGCTCCTTGGGACGCGCCCCTCACATCGCCGATACTGATCATCCCCGAAGCCCGCCGCCTCTTGTTGAGCGCACTGGCAGACCATGCCGCCGCCGGCGAAGCGGAGGTCCGCGAAGGCCAGATTGATTTTAAGTATGTCAACGGCGGTAGCATGAGCAGAGGCCTCAGCGAGGAGGAGCAGGCATTGCCCATCGGAACCAAGGTCGCCTTCAGGCGATGCGATCAAGTCGCCGAACAACTTTCCCGCATTCCCGGCCTGCCTCCCGTCAGTCTGCTCTGGCCCGAAGCCAAGCGGGACGCCGCCGTGGCGGCAATCTCCAACCTGCTAGGCACTTCTGGAGACCGTTTGCGCGTTCACGAAAAACCGCCAAACTGGATGCCCCCCTTTGACCCGCCGCTGATCGAATTTGAACGCGGCAACAAATAGCCGCCGTCAAACCCACGAAAGTTTGTCGCAGCAGGCGCTCATGTCGCTTGAACACTCCAAATTCCAACGAAATTAGCCTTCAACTGAATCGTTCCGGCTAGGCGGTCGCTGTTGGGATTTCCCCTCTTGCACAATTCTGCGCCGCCGGCGTAATCTGGCTCCCTGCTATGAATACGACGCTTCGCCTCTTCACCGTCATTCTGTGTCTTGTCTCTGCATCAACCCGAGCGCAGCCGAAAGCGCTGGATGCCTTCGAGCAAAACCGGAAGCTGGGCCGCGGGGTGAACATCCTGGGTTACGATCCGATTTGGCGTTCGAGGGACCTGGCGCGGTTTCAGGAGAAGTACTTTCGGCTGCTCAAAGAGGCCGGCTTCAGTTCCCTGCGCATCAACCTCCAGCCGTTCAGGTACATGAACGCGACCAACGGCTGGGCGCTGCCTGACTCGTGGTATGACGTCCTCAACTGGGCGATGAACGGCGCGCGGCAGCAAGGCCTGGCGGTCATTCTCGACCTGCACGAATTCACCACCCTCGCCGATAATCCCGAAAGGAACAAGGAGAGATTCCTCGCGTTCTGGCGGCAGATTTCCACGCGTTATCAAAATGCCCCTGACGACGTGTTTTTTGAGGTTCTCAACGAACCGAACGGGGGACTCACTCCCTCGCTTTGGAATGACTTCTTTAGCCAAGCCCTCGCCATTGTCCGGGAAAAGAATCCCAACCGCGCGGTCATCGTCGGCCCGGCGTTTTGGAACACGATTGACCACCTGGCCGAACTGAAACTGCCACAGCAGGACCACAACCTGATCGTCACGGTGCATTATTACACGCCGATGGAATTCACGCACCAAGGCGCAGCGTGGGTGGCGGCCCAGCGGGACAAGGTGGGCGTGGACTGGGGCACCCCGGAGGAAGTGGCCAGGATCGGACACGACTTCGACACGGCGGTGGCCTGGGCCAAGGAGCACAACCGGCCCGTGTATCTCGGCGAGTTCGGTGCCTACGACAAGGGGGCGATGGATGCCCGTGCGCGTTACATCAGCAGCGTGGCCCGCGCGGCGGAACTGCGCGGCTGGAGTTGGAGCTATTGGCAGTTCGACAGCGATTTCATCCTCTACGACGTGCGACGCGACGCATGGGTCGGACCGATTCTGCGGGCGCTCATCCCCGCTCCGACCGGGAAGCAGTGACGCGCCGCCCGGCGGTTTGTGTCAGTCCGGAATCTGATTTCCCCCCGTCGGGACGGCTGGTCAGGGATTATACCTTCGGTTTTACTGCCGAAATGGTGCATGCCAGGGCGCCCATTCGGTTTCGCCCTGGCGCCGAATCCGCGTCCAATAATCTTGCCCGACTGCGAGACCAGTCTTGTCCGCGCAGCTTCTGGAAAATTCTCCGTTGGCTGAGTCAACCGTCAGGTTCATCGCGTCAGCCGCCATTGGTTTGGATCGCCAAACCACGTCTCGTCCCTCCGGGTCGGTGGCCACTTCCACTTCCCAACCGGCCCCGGCGGCGTCCGAGGTTCGCGTGATCACCGGCGTCGTGGCAAGAATCGGTCCAATCGAACGCGTGCTGATCACAAAGTCATCAAACCTCCGGGCCTGCGGTTTGACGGAACCGTCGGTCCAGTAGTTTTCGAGAAAAACAGCGTTTATCGCATACTCGCTCCAGGTTCCGTGGAAACGATCCAGCACAGGCAACGCCTGGGCGACCTTGGCGACGATCACGTTCAAGTAAGGCCGCCACATGTCGCTACAGACAAAGCGCAACCCACCGACCACCTCAGACCCCAACGCCGCCAGGCCCCGGCGCAGCATGGCTTGGGTGCGCTTTTTCCCCCACCCACAACAGACGCCGGCAATGAGTGTCAATCTGGTAAATGATGGTCAAAAAACTGTTGGCCCCCTTGCTTTGGCCCCAATGGAGATCGTCCACACCGATGGACTTCACTCCTTCCAGCTACATTTGAAATGGCATGTTTCGTTGTTTTCCGAGGGTGATTGCGGCATTTCAGTGCTTTTTCAGGAGGGAAAATGCGTTAAAAGTCATTCTGCCCCCATTTTTGGAATCAAGCCAAACTCGCTCCACAAGTGCAACGCGACACGGAGAGGGAACCGTTCACCGGGGGAAGCAGAACGTGCTCCTGTGTCCTCAGTGACCAATATCAACTGACCGGCACCAGGGAAACCCGCTGGCCCTGGTCGTTGCGGCTGATGCCCTGTGCTTGGGGATCCAGGGTGAGATTGCCGTCCACCAGGAACGCGTAGCGGTGGTGGCCGTGGCGCAGCTCGACCCTCAGCAACCAGGCCCCGGACGGCGTGAGGTTCATGCGATGGGTCTGCGGGTCCCAGTGGTTGAAGTCGCCGACCAAGCTGACGAATTTCGCATGGGGTGCGTTGCAGATGAAATTGACGGTCCTCAAGTTTCGATGGGCACTGTAAGCGCTGTGGTTCATGTCAAAAGCCTGGCGTAAAAAGGGCGATAGTTTCCGGATTGGCGGGGTCAACTCAGCAGGTTTTCCAGGAGGCCCAGCGCGGTTCGCCGGACCTGTTCAGATTGAGTTTCCAGCAGGCGATAGCTGGCGGTCCAGCGGGCCCGGGTTTCATTGCGTTCGCGCCACAGGGTTTTGAGGACGCGTTCGGTGCGTTCCACCTGCTGGATGGCCGAGGTGAGACTCTCGCGACCTTCCGGCAGGTCCGAGATGTTGCCCACCAGAAACCGGCTGATGTGCCTCCGGCCGAACACGGCATGCAAGAGGGTCACCACCGTCTGTTCGTACGCATACCAGCGGCCATTGAGCAACTCGCCCAAGAAAGCGTGGCGCAGGGCGAAGAACTCGGATCGCGGCCGCTCGGTGTATTGCCGAATCTCCCGCGCCTCAGCCGGAAACCAGGTATAGAGCAGGGCAAAGGTGCC
>JBEKUQ010000432.1:0-3680 GCA_049514835.1 Verrucomicrobiota bacterium
GCACGGTATGAAGAATGATAAGACCAAAGAAATATTAAAATTGGGATTGCCCAAGGGAAGTTTGCAGGAAGCCGCCCTGGCCAAGATGGCCAAGGCCGGTTTCAACATCCAGGTCAGCAGCCGCTCCTACATCCCCTACGTGGACGACGAGCAGTTGGCCGTCCGCCTCATCCGCGCCCAGGAAATCAGCCGCTACGTCGCCCACGGCTATCTGGATTGCGGCATCACCGGACACGATTGGGTGGTGGAAAACGGCTCCGACGTCCACGAAGTGGCCGAATTCATCTTCAGCAAGGCCACCCGCCAGCCCGCCCGCTGGGTCCTGGCCGTGCCGGAGGAATCCTCCATCAAAACGCCCAAGGATTTGCAGGGCAAACGCATCGCCACCGAGGTCGTCCACATCACCAAACGCTGGCTCCGCAAGCACGGCGTCAAGGCCGAGGTCGAGTTCTCCTGGGGCGCCACCGAGGTCAAGGCCCACGAATTGGTGGATGCCATCGTCGAAATCACCGAGACCGGCTCCTCCCTGCGCGCCAACCGGCTGCGCATTGTGGATACACTCCTGGTCTCCACCCCGCGCCTGATTGCCAATCACAAGTCCTGGAAGGACCCTTGGAAGCGCCAGAAGATCGAAACCCTCGCCCTGCTCCTGCGCGGCGCGCTGGAGGCCGAGAGCAAAGTCGGCCTCAAAATGAATTTGGAGCAAAAGAACCTGGATCGTCTGCTGCGCGACCTCCCCGCCTTGCGCAACCCGACCGTCGCCCACTTGAGCCTGCCGGGCTGGGTGGCGGTGGAAACCATCATTGACGAGAAAGTCGTCCGGGAACTGATCCCGCGGCTCAAAGCGGCCGGGGCGGAAGGAATTATTGAATATCCTCTCAACAAGGTGGTATATTAAAACTGAACTGCATAATTGATGTATGGGATCACTAAAAAAACGCCGCAAAAGCAAGATCAATAAACATAAACGGCGCAAAAAGCTGCGCGCCAACCGCCACAAGAAGCGCACCTGGCAGAAATAGCCGGGAGCGGTTAAGAGCCTGAGCATCCCCGGTTCGCGCCGGGGGCAGTCCGCCAACCAGCGGAGGGGTGCTTTGTGTCCTTTATCGTCGCATGAAGATTTGTCTGTCAGCTTTTTTCCTGGCTTGCGTCGGGGCGCTTTGGTGCGGATGTTCCACCCTGCCCGCGCGCCCCACCGCCTCGGCCAAACCCAACAAGCCCCCCGCCGCCTCGACCAACGCCCTTGCCGAAGGCCAGCCTGGGGAGGAGGAGGCGGAGCCGTCCGTCGTGTTGCCCTCGGGCAAAGGCAATGCCGAGGCGCTGGCCCATTTCGCCGCCGGGGAAAGTTTGGAGTCCACCGGCCGGCATGGCGAGGCGATGGAGGAGTTTTACAAGTCGGTCATGGCCGATCCCGGCAACGAGAGGGCCGCCTTTGAGGTCGCCCAGTGGCTGCTTGACCAGCATCATCCCGAAAGAGCCGTCACCCTGCTGTCCAAAGTCGCCCATCGTCCGGGTGCATCCGCGCCCATTCTTAGCTTGCTGGCCCGGGCCGATCTTCAGGCGGGCAAGACCAATGCCGCCCTGGCCGTCAGCCTCCAGGCCATTGCCCGGCAGCCCGAGGCGCTGCAAAGCTACCAGAGCCGGCTCGAAGTCCTGGTGCAAACCGCAAAAATGGCCAAGGCCCTCAAGACACTGGATCAAGCGGCCAAACATATCCGCAACACCCCCGCCCAACTCATCGCCCTGGCCAACCTTTATGCCGCCTGCCTCGGACCGCAGGAAAAAGAAAAGGACCCCGTGCGCCTTCGCGCCGTCGTCCTGCTCGACCGCGCGGCCGCCATGAGTTTCTCCGCCCGGGAGCTTTGGGAGCGCCTGGCCGATACCTACGCGCACCTGAGCGAACTGAAAAAAGCCGCGGACATCTACAACCGGCTCCTGGCCCAGGCTGTGGACTCCGCCACGCAGGACTCCGTGACCCTGCGCGACCACCTCCGCGAGAAGCTGGGGGAAATCCTCCTGGACGCGCGGGACAGCACCAACGCCGCCGCCCAATTCCAAGCCATCGTGAAGGAGGATCCCGCCAGCTACCAGGGCTGGTACTACCTCGGCATCCTCGCCCACTCCGAGGGCAAGCTGGCCGAAGCGGCCGACGACTTTGGCAAAGCCCGCCATTTGGCGCCGGGACTGGAACAGGCCTATTATCGTCAAGCCCTGGTCCTGGCTGATCAGAGGCGCGGTGACGAAGCCTTGCAAGTCCTCGATCTGGCCCGCTCGCACTTCCCGGACAGCTTCGACGCGCAGTTTTTTAACGCGCTGGTCAACCTCCAGCTCAAAGATTTTGACCAGGCGGTGCGCCACTTTTCCGCCGCCGAAAGCATGGCGCGCAGCAACAATCCCGCCCGCCTGGACCGTCAATTCTATTTTCAAATCGGCGCGGCCTGCGAGCGCGGCCACCAGTACAAAAGGGCCGAGGACTATTTGCAACGGTGCATTGACATGAGCCCGGACGACGCCGAGGCCCTGAACTACCTTGGCTTCATGTGGGCCGACCGGGGCGAACACCTGGCCAAGGCGCGCGCCTACATCGAGAGGGCCTGCAAGCTGGAGCCCAAAAACGCCGCCTACCTGGACAGCATGGGCTGGGTGCTCTTCAAGCTCAACCAGCCCAAGGAGGCCCTGCCCTGGCTGGTCAAGGCCGTCGAGCTTTCCCCCGAGCCGGACGCCACCATCCTGGACCACCTCGGCGATGTCTATCTCTCGCTGCGCCAGGTGGGCAAGGCGATGGAAAACTGGAGAAAATCCCTGGCCATCGAACCCAACGATGATGTCAAAAAGAAATTGCAGATGTTGGACGCCGGCGCCACCTGATCCCACATGCCCCTGCAGTTCTCCAAGCATTACACCGTGGCGGAGGCCCGCGCCCTGCTCCCCGACGTCCGCCTCTGGCTCGACCGCCTGGACAAATGCGCCGACCGCCTCAAGACCCTGGACAAGAGGGTCGGCGCCCTGTTGGAGCAGGGCCGCGACGCCGGCGGCCGCGCCGTCAACGACCTGATCAAAAGTTTGGCCGAATGCCGCGACCTCCTCCTGGAATTCCACCGCCGCCAAATCCAGGTCAAGGACCTGAAGCGCGGGCTGATAGATTTTCCCTCCTTCCGCGACGGCCGCGAAATCTTCCTTTGCTGGGAGCGGGACGAAGAGGACATCGAATTCTGGCACGACCTGGAAACCGGGTATTCCGGCCGGGAGCGGCTTTAAAGCCATTGTCCCGTCAGGCCGATACCATTTCCTTTGATCGCTACACGGTTCCGGGAGACTAAAATTCAGGATTATGAGGAATGGCCGCAAAAGAACGCAAGGAACGCAGCGCAGCCAGGCCGCAACCAAAAAGAATTGAACCGCGGATTTCACGGATTTCACGGATAGGAAAGGCCTTTCAAGGCAAAGGCGCCGAGGGGACACTGAGGAGGAGAACTTCGTCGAAAATGCGCAAGTGAGGTGGATGGCTGTGGAGTGCTCGACCTCACCCCGGCCCTCTCCTCCATCCGCCTTCGCCGGGCCTACGGCGGGACAGGGGAGAGGGAGAATCGTCCGCCGTCACACTGAAGAATCGCGCGCGGAATTGATGACGCAATGCCGCAAGTAAAAATGAACCGGCCACAAAAGAACGCAAGGATCGC
>JBEKUQ010000433.1:0-3669 GCA_049514835.1 Verrucomicrobiota bacterium
GCCAGTTGCAGCGCGACGCCGACATAGAGATGGAGCGCCCCCACGTGCTGACGGTGCGCGACGCCATCGTGAACAATTCCCAAGACGACAACACGCTGGCCCTGGTGGAAAACGTCGCCGCCGGCCTGCCGGTGCTCAACCGCGTGGTGCGCACGCGCCCGCTCCTCAAGCGCGGCCAACTGGTGGACGGGGTTTTTGAGCAGGGCAGTTTGACCATTTCCCTGAAAGTAGAAATCCTCGAAGACGGATTGCCCGGGCAAACCATCCGGGTGCGCAATCCCAAAACCAGGCGTGAACTAATTGGAAAGGTGCAAAATGAAGAAACTGTCCGCATTACTCTTTGATCCGGCCCACCTGATCGGTTTGCTGGTGGCGTTGCAAGTGACCAGCGTGGTGGCCGATTCGCTCTGGAAGACCGACACGTCGCCCAGCTCGATGTTCGCCGACAAGAAGGCGCGGCGGGTGGGCGACATCGTGACCATCGTGGTGCAGCAAAACAACGTGGCGACGCGCAACAACAACACCAGCACGGCGAAGCAGACGGCGGTGGACGCGAGCATCGCGAGTTTTCTTTACGGACCCGGGGCGAGCGGATTGTTGACGAAGGGGGGGGCCTATCCGGCGATGAATTTTTCGGGCAAGAACACCTATTCGGGCGGGGGCCAGATCAACAACGCGGAAACCATCACCGACCAGGTGGCGGTGCGGGTGATTGATGTGCTGCCCAATGGGAATCTGGTGGTGGAAGGGCGGCGCCACACGGCGTTCTCCGGGGAGAAACAGGACGCCATCCTGCGCGGGACGATCCGCTATGACGACATCCAGGCGAACAACACCATTTACAGCTACAACGTGGCCGACGCGTCCATTCAGTTCGTCTCGCACGGCACGATCACCGACAGCCAGAACAAGGGCTGGTTCAACCGGATTTGGGACAAGATCAACCCGTTCTGAGGTTGCCATGCGCCGCGCCGTTTGTTTTCAGGTTTTGTGGCTGGGCGCGTGGCTGGCCGTGGCCGGCTCCGCCGCCGGGGCCGGATCGCGCATCAAGGACATTGCCATGATCGCGGGGGCGCGCGACAACCAGTTGTCCGGCTTTGGCCTGGTGACGGGCCTGGCGGGCGATGGCGACTTGAATCCTGTGGACACGCTGCAAACGCTGGTCAACCTGCTGCAACGCTACGGGCTGACGGTGCCGATTTCCACGTTGTCGGCCAAGAACGTGGCGGTGGTGATGGTGACGGCGGACATTCCGGCCTTTGCCAAACCGGGGAGCCGGCTGGACGTGGTGGTTTCCTCGATGGGCGACGCCAAGAGCCTGCAAGGGGGGGTGCTGGTGCAGACGCCGTTGTACGGCGCGGACGGCAGCGTCTATGCGGTGGCGCAGGGCACGCTGTCCATTGGCGGGCTTTCAGCGGGGGCGGCGGGAGCGGGCGGGGCGACGGTGCAGAAGAACCATCCCACGGTGGGGACGATCATCAACGGGGCGCTGGTGGAGAAGGAAATCCCGGCGACCATCGTCAACGACCATCATTTGGAACTGGTGCTGCGCGATCCGGATTTCACGTCGGCGGCGCGGATGGCGACGGCAGTCAACGAGAAATTCGCGGAATCCTCGACGGCCCTGGACGCGACGACGGTGCAGGTGCAAATCCCGGCCAATTGGGGAGGATCGCCGATCGATTTTATTGCGCAGGTGGAAATGCTGGAAATGACGCCGGACGTGCCGGCGCGGATCGTGATCAACGAACGGACGGGCACGATCGTGGCGACGGCGCGCATCCACATCGCCAATTGCGCCGTTTCGCACGGCAACGTGACGATCAGCATCGCCTCGTCGCAGGACGTGTCGCAGCCGGGCGCCTTCTCGCAGGGCGGGACGACGGCGGTGACGACGCGGACGGACGTGGCCATCAAGGAGGACAAGGGGGCGCTGGTGCCGCTGCCGGAATTGCCGACGGTGGAGAAGGTGGCCTCGGCCCTGAATTCGCTGGGCGTCACGCCGCGCGACATGATGTCCATGTTCGAAGCGATGAAGGAGGCGGGGGCGTTGCAGGCGGAATTAATCTTGCGCTGACATGAACATCCCGGCGCTACAACCCCACGTCAAGGCCTCGGAGGTGCCGCTCAACGAGCTGGCGGCGAACAAGAACCTATCCGACAAGGAGAAGGTGGCGGAAGTATCGCGGCAATTCGAGGCGGTATTGCTGCGCCAGATTTTGCAGGAAAGCCGCAAGTCATCGGTCCTCCCCGCCTCGTCGGGGGACGCGACGACGTCGGGGATTTATGACGACATGATCAACTACCAACTGGCCGACAGCATCAGCCGCTCCGGCTCGTTCGGGCTGGGCAGGAGTCTGCAAGGCGAACTGGCGCACCAGGTTTTGCCCAACGCGTCCGCGACGCCTCCCACGCTGACGCCGCTGGGGGCGCCCCACCTCAAGAAAACAAGCAAGTAATCCATGAACAAGTCCCACGAAAGTCTGGAGCCGCTCATCGCCGCGTTGCGCGAGGAATTGGAGCAGTACGGCGAAATGCTGGCGCTGCTGGACCTTCAGCAGGAGCGGGTCAAGGCGCGCGAGGCCGGGGAGATTTTCCAGTCCATCAGCCTGATCCAGGCCCAAGCGGCGGCCATCGAGGCGGCGCGGCAACAGCGCGAGAAATGCCGCGGCGCGGCCGCGCTGGCCTGCCATCAGGCGGAAAACGCGCCGTTTTCCCTTTTGATTCCGCTGCTGCCGGCCGATTACCAGCCGTTGTTGCGGGCCCTGGTGGATGAAAACAATCAATTGCTGGGCCGGGTGCGGCAGCGGGCGCGGCAAAACCATGTCTTGTTGCGCCGCTCGGTGGAATTGATGCGGGACTTGTTGCACACCCTCTTTCCGGCGCGTCAAACCTCGCTCTACAACGGCAACGGCCACAAGCGCGGACAGGGCCTCCACCACCGCCCGCTGTATAACGCGGTGGGCTGAAACCAACCCAACTTATGATTGGACTTTTTGGCACGATGGATCTGGCCGCGCGCTCTCTGGCGGCGCAACAGCAGGGAACGGCGGTGGCGGGACAAAACATGGCCAATGTCAATAATCCGGCCTACGCGCGCGAGCAGGCGGTCATCCAAACCTCCGAGCCGATTGCAACGCCCGCCGGGGAGGAAGGCACGGGGGCGGATGTGGTCTCCATCACCGAGGCGCGCAACAGCCTGCTGGACAACCAAATTCAATCGGAAAGCAGCGTGACCAGTTCCTTCCTCGCGCAGCAATCCGGCCTGCAAAACGCGGAGACCTTTCTGGGCGAACAACTCAGCACCAGTTCGACTTCCGGCACTTCCGCTTCCAGCACGGGCGGTCTGGCCTCCATGCTGTCCAATCTTTTCGATGCCTTTTCCAGCATGACGACCGGCACGGGCGATCCGGGCACGGTGGTGCAAAGGGCGCAGGAAGTGGCCGGCCAATTCAACCAGGTGTCGGGCAATCTCAGCCAGGTCCGGGGCAATTTGAATTCGTCCATCCAAACCGATGTCAGCTCGTGCAACCAGGACTTGAACGAAATCGCGGCGCTGAACCAGCAGATCGTGCTGGCCGAATCCGCCGGCGGGACGGCCAATCAATTGGTGGATACGCGCGAGCAAACCATCGAGGACCTGGCCGGGAAGGTGAACATTTCCACCTC
>JBEKUQ010000434.1:0-3666 GCA_049514835.1 Verrucomicrobiota bacterium
CGGCAGTTTTTGGACCGGATGGACAAGCCGCAGGCGCGGCGCATCGAAGGGATACCGCCGGCCATCGCCATCGAGCAGCGCAACAGCGTCAAGTCCACCCGCTCGACCGTCGGGACGATGACGGAGATCGCGGATTACGCGAAGGTTTTCTGGGCGCAACTGGCGCGGCTGCATTGCCGGCGTTGCGGCAGGCCGGTGGAGCAGGAACCGCCCCAGAAGATCTGGCCGGTCCTGCGCGCGCTGGCGGCGGAGGCGGAAACGCTGGTCACGTTCGCGCTGGATTTGAGCGGGAAATTTACGCTGGAAGAATCGCTGGCCTTGGTGGGGCGGCAGGGGTATCAGCGGCTGCTGCTGGACGGGGAAGTGGTTGGGCTGGACGAGGCGCCGGCGCGGCTGCACGGTTCGACTCCCGCCCGATTGACGGTGATTCAGGACCGGGTGAAATTGAAAGAGTCGAACCGGGCGCGTTTTGTCGAGGGTTGCGAGCAGGCCTATCATTTTGGGCAAGGCAAACTGGCGGTGCATTTGCTGGCGGAGCAGGGAGGGATTGTGGAGACGAAACATTTTTCCAACCGCCTGCATTGCGCGGCGTGCGACCTGGAGTATCGCGCGCCTTCGCCGGCTTTGTTCAGTTTCAATCATCCGGCGGGGGCGTGCCCGGCCTGCAAAGGTTTTGGGCGGGTCATCGCCATAGATTACAACGCGGCCATCCCGGATCGCTCCAAAACATTGGCGGGCGGGGCGGTCAAACCGTGGCAGACCAAGACCGGGCTGGAGTGCCAGATGGATATGTTGAAATTCGCCAGGCTGCGCCAGGTGCCGCTGGAGGCGCCTTTCCGGGATTTGCCCAAAGAAATGCAGGACTGGGTCATCGAGGGCGACCCGGGCTATGGCCAGGACAAGGCGCACGAGTGGCCGCGCGCCTGGTATGGCGTGAAAGGGTATTTTCGCTGGCTGGAATCCAAGGCGTATAAAATGCACGTCCGCGTGCTGCTGGCCCGCTATCGCAAATATAATACCTGCCCGGATTGCCACGGCGCGCGGTTTCAACCGGAGACGCTGCTTTACAGGATTGCCGCGCCGTCCGGCGAGGGGGGCTTGAATTTCACGGCTCGACAGAGTCTCGCCCTACCGGGAATGGATGGGGCGGACGGCGGCGGCGGCCTGACTCTGGCGGATTTTTACCGGCTGCCGGTGCGGGAGGCCCTGCGGTTTGTGGACGGGCTGCTCACGGGCCAGACCGGGGCGAAGGCGTCGGATCCGTGCCGCCTGGCGCTGAACGAGGTCCGCTCGCGGCTGGCTTTTTTGCTTGACTCAGGGCTGGGTTACCTCGGCCTGGACCGCATGACCCGTTCGCTCTCCGGCGGCGAAACCGAGCGGGTCAATCTGGCCGGCTGCCTGGGTTCGCGCCTGGTCAATACCTTGTTCGTGCTGGACGAACCGAGCGTGGGATTGCATCCGCGCGACACCGCCCGGCTGGTGAGCATCGTGCGGCAATTGCGCGACGCCGGCAACACGGTGGCAGTGGTGGAGCACGAGCCGGGCGTCCTGCGGGCGGCGGATCAAATCATTGACCTTGGCCCCGGCCACGGCGCGTCGGGCGGACAGGTGGTTTTTCAAGGGACTTACCAGGAAATTCTGCGCGCGCCGCAGTCGTTGACGGGGCAATATCTGGCGGGAAAAAAGCAGATCGAGATTCCGGCGCGTCGGGCGGTTTATTTGCCGGGTGGCGGCGGAAAATCCGGCGAGGCAGGCCCCGCCCTGGTTCTGCGCGGGGCGAATTTGCATAATCTGCGGGACGTGATGGTGGAAATTCCCCTGGGCCGGCTGGTTTGCGTGACCGGAGTCAGCGGCTCCGGCAAGAGCACATTGGTGCGCGACGTGCTGCTGCCGGCCTTGCAGGCGCGCCTGGCCGCGGAACCGCTCTCGCCGGACGACGACGAGGAGGAAGCCGGCGAGATGGAGGAGGGCAGCGGGTCAGGATCAGCCGGCCCTTCGCTGGAAGGATGGAAGCATCTGGGGCGGGTTGTCGCGGTAGACCAATCTTTGCTCGGCCGGACGCCGCGCTCCAATCCGGCGGTTTATATCGGGGCGTTTGACGAAATTCGCGAATTGTTTGCCCGGACTGCGGCGGCAAGCCAGCGCGGACTGAGCTCGAGCGCGTTTAGTTTCAATTCTGCGCAGGGGCAGTGCGAACGCTGCCGGGGCGCGGGTTTTGAGAAGATCGAAATGCAGTTTTTGAGCGATGTCTTTGTCCGTTGCCCGGATTGCAACGGGCGGCGCTACCGTCCGCATATTCTGCAAGTGACGGCCGAGGGGGCCGGGCAAGGGCGTTGGAACATCGCCGATTTGTTGGAGGCGACGGTGGATGAAGCGATTGAATTCTTGAACGGCTTTGGCGAATCGCGTCATGCCGCGCGGGCGGCGGCCAGCCTGAAACTGCTGCAGGAAGTGGGGCTGGGTTATGTGCGGCTGGGGCAGCCGATCAACACTTTATCGGGCGGGGAGAGCCAGCGGTTGAAACTGGTGAGCCATCTGGCGCTGTCGAGCGCGAACGAAGGGAGGCCGGAGAATGGAAAATCGAGCGTGGAAGGAGGCGCCGGAAAACCGACGCTGTTTATTTTTGATGAGCCGACGACGGGGCTGCATTTCGATGATGTGCGGGTGCTGCTGAGGGTTTTTCAACGGCTGGTCAACGCCGGCCATTCGGCGCTGGTGATTGAGCATAATCTGGATGTGATCAAGTCAGCCGATTGGGTCATTGACCTGGGGCCGGAGGGAGGGGAAGAGGGAGGCAGAATAGTGGCACAAGGCACGCCGGAAGACGTGGCGGCGTGTCCACAGAGCCACACCGGAGAGGCTCTGGGTGGGGTACTTTTCCGGGACAACCACAATCTGATGTGTTGAAATGCCGCAAAACCCGGCAAAGTGACGACGAATTGCATTTTTTGTTGAGCTTTTCCTGTGTTAGCAAGTGCTTATCTTGCAGCAGCTTATATCAGAATCAGCCGGAATTGGCCGTGAAAATTCCGATTTATTGCAATTCTTTCTTTGACATAACCGTAACAGTCTGTATTCTAATGCCGCGGCGGCGGATTGGCTGGTTGAGGCAAGCATTGCTCACAGGAGCGTTCCGAATTTTAGAAACCGGGCCATTTTTGCGGGATTTGCAAACGGCAAAAACTGCCGTCTGATAATGAACTCAAATCCTGAAAAGGTGTCAGAGAATTATGTCCAGTAAGAGAAACAGTCTGGTTAAGGGACCGAACATTGGGAAGACTTTCACCACCTCGAGCAAGAAGGGGACGGTGGCGAAGAAGGCCCGGTTTAGCTTCGACGCGCAAACCAGCGGCAAGGCCAAGTCGGGCAACGGCCAGACCGGCCACGCCCATCACCCGGCCGCGAGCGCGGCGGTATCGCCGACGGCCCTGCCCAGTTTCCCGCCGGGAGCGCCGACGGTGGATTCGCCCATCATTGTGGAGAAGATCAAGGAGCTGCTGCGGATTGCGCAAGACCAGGGCTATCTGACTTACGACGACATCAACGACGCGTTGCCGGACGAGGTGGTGACGCCGGAAGTGCTGGATGCGATATATTCCAAGCTGCGGGGCTTCGAGGTGGAGATTGTGGAGGCACCGGATTTGGAGCGGCCGAAACCGGTCGAGC
>JBEKUQ010000435.1:0-3661 GCA_049514835.1 Verrucomicrobiota bacterium
GTTGCAGCAAGCGGGTTGCCAAAGTCTGCAACGAGCGGTTTTCCTGGGCCAATGGGGCCGGGAGCCTGTGGCGGACCAAGCTGGCAATCGTGGCGGAAATGCTGCGCTTCGACTCGTCGGATGATTTCGCCCGGAACCTTGGGCCGAAATGGGCCTATCATTTGAAGCCGGTGATCGAACTCCTGTCCTTGCCGTACTACGGCAGCATGAAGCTGGCCCGTGCGGATGGGTGGGACTTGGTCAGCACGTCCGATGGTTCGCCCTGGCCGTGGCCCGATCTGCACCTCCCTAACGCGGATGTCCAGGCGTCGCTGATGCAGGCGTTTCTATTGGCGAGACAACTGGTTGCGCGGCGGGGCCGAAAGCAAAGTAGCGAGCGGCGGGAGTCGGGGGCCTGGAACCCAGAGCAATGCGAAAGCGGGCAGGACGTGCCACGGGTGTTCAAAGTGTTCAGACCGCCACCCAAGCCGGAGGTGTTGACGCAAGGCGAGCTTCCTGGAACGCAATCGCTGGGATGCTGGGCAAATTGAACTCGAATCCTTTCCATAATTGGAAAGGCGGCGCGTAGCGTGAAGGCCAGCGCGAGCGGAAATGGAGTCCATGAGGGCTTGCCCTCTGGCGCGGGTCTGGGCCGGCGTGAGGCCCGGCGCCGGGGTTTGGGGACGGCGCAAGTCCCCAACGACAAAAAAACGGCTGAACCGCTGCCAGTCCAGCCGGGTGAGTCTCTCCGGGCGGTCAATCCTCATCCATGAGCATGACAGTAATGGCGGGCTGCGGGTCGTCAATGTCGAGGGGGCCGCAAACGGCGGTCAACCTGACAAGTCGAGGTCCGCGATTGTCGTTGCGGACATACAGCGCAACCGGCAGGCGGTCGCAACCGGGGCGGCTGCGAAGGATGGCAAACCGGGCCATCGTGATAATATCCCAAAGCCGGCCAGCTTCGTCCTGGGCGGTCACGCCGGGCGGCACGGTCACGTAAGCGTCATAAACGGCACGGGTGAGGAAAACCGGGAAACGGATTCCGGCTTGCTGCGCGGTCTTGGTGACTTCAACCTGCACGCCGTCGGCAACGGCCTGAGATCGGGTATAAGAAAAGATCACTTCGCCAAAGGGCGAGGTTTCGTTGTCTGTGTTCATGGTTTTTAGCGGTTAAGAATGGGAACGTCGGATTGCGGAGAAATACGAACCAAGCCGGGCTTGGGTTGAATGCGGATACGCACGCCAAAAAGCGTGGTGAACTCGCGCGGCTGCTTCGTCACGGCGACAACGGCGGAACAATCGCTGACCCGGACAACGCGACACGGCTTGCGAAGGTACATTTTTTGAAAGGAGTTGGCCGAAAGTTGTTGGCTCGGTTTTTTGAGCGGTTCACGGGCGAACTGGCAGAGCGAAAGGTGGACCTTCCGAAAGGGGATTTGCCTGACGAAGAATATTTCGGCGGGTTGTCCAGGCTGCTGCTATCGCCGAAAGGGTTGCCAGGCGAATTGTGCGAGGCGCTGTTCAGGATTGATGAGATGGCGGATGATGCGGGGCAGGAAGGGCTGCAAAATGCGGTGGCGCAAAGCAAGCTGGAGGTGGAGTTTGAGCTCGAGTCGTCGCATGGGGATGTGGCTATGCAGGTTTGGCTTGCGCGGCCGGAGTTGTTGGCGGCGAAGCACAATGGGCAGCAGTTGCGGCGTTTGTCCTCGTTTGAGTACTTCGGGGCAAAAGTGGCTGAAAACAAAGGGAAGCCATTTGCCGCGCCTGGGAGGGAAGCAATGGAAGGATTGCGGGCAGACCTGGATGGCTGGTTTGTGAGCCATAACCGGGGCCATGAAACGACCCAGATCAGCCACCATGAGATTGAGGGCGAGTGGTGGTTTGTCATCAGGCACGGGGACACGTTGCTGCGCACTGCGAATGTCGAAAGGCAGAAGACAACGCTTTTCCATTTTCGCCCGGTGAAGGATGACGTGGTCGTGTTTTCACCTGAGGATGAGGAGATTCGGATTCAAGCGGCGACAGAGGGGGAGAAGGAACTTTACCGGCGGGAGTTTGGCGTCTTGTTGCGCGGGGATGGCAAATACTTTTCGGAGCGGAATGCTTTTACGCTTGAGCCGTTGCGGATGGATGGGGCGGGCGCATTGGAGTGGAAGGGGAATGGGGATGTTGATCGGATCGTTTTGCGCGAATCTGAGATTGGGTGGGGTGGCGGCCGTAACGAGGTCGTCATTCGGAAGGCGGACGATATTTTTGGGGCCGCAGAGGCCAGGGGTGAGAAAGCGTTCCCGGATGGCGGCAGACTGGTGAGGGCGGCGTTCGACTTCTATTTTTGGGGCATGAGCAAGCCGCGCAATGTGCAGGTGCATCCGCCGAATACTCTGAAGCTGGGCCGGCGTTGCGACGCGGCGGTGGTGCAAAAATGGCTGTCCGAAAAACGGTTCCGGGAAACGATAACGGCGGAGAATGCAGGGGTGGGTCCCTTTGCGGAGCATATTCCTTCCGGGGCTTCGCCGCTGGCGGTTCTCCAAACGGCTGACTTGGCGCAGCCGAAAACGGAAAGCGAAACATAACCCGTGTGCAACTTGTGGCAGTGTCTGGACAATATTCACGGGCTGGCTGGCGTGCCCGCGCTCTGGAGAAGCTGGCTGGGCGGCGAATTCGCCACTTTTGAGCGTGCATTCCTGGAGAGGAGGGCAGAACCGGCCAAGTCTTACCCTTGTCCGCGCCAGTGCGGCTGCGCGCATGATCTGGTCCGGCGTGCGGATGGTTCTTTCGTCGGGGTCTGCACTTGTGATCCCTGGAACTGTGAGGACTTCGTTGTGACGCGGGATGAGGCTGCTCTGCTGGAATTGAACTGGCCGCGCCTGGGGCGGGCCATCGGCAAGGCATTTGAGTGTGATTACCGGGAAACGGGTTTGCATCTGCCGCTCACCCGGCAGATTGGTTCCAAGTTTGCCAACGCGGTGCCGGTGGTGTTGACGATTCAGGATGAGCGGGATGATTTCCGGCAGGTGGTGGCTGGTGTGCTCGCGCAACTTGGCAGGCCGTTCATTCTGCTGGGGCCGACGAGCCGCTTCCTGGACGCAAACAGCATCGGGCTTTTACACGGCGCGCGGGCGGAATTCTTCGACTTGGCCTCGCATGTCACCCTGTTGCCGGGCGGGGTGTTGCAAGCGCGCAAGAACGGCGGGGAGTTGTTTGCGCGATTCTTGCCGGAGAGGCAGGACGAATTGAGGCAATCAGAGGCCGTACGGATTTTCGCGATCCTCCAGAAACTGAAAAGCAAGGCGTCGGGAACAAAGGCGCCGCTCTGCGATGTGTTCGTGTTCACCGTGCTGGAGGGGCTTTCGCAGAGGGTTGCGGCAGAGAGATGTGGATGTTCTGTGGGGCAACTGTCCAAGAGGGTTGGGGAACTGGAAAGGGAATTTGGCCTTCCCTTGGAACGCCTGAAAGCATTCGCAAGCCCAATTCTGGAAATGCAATCCTCCGTCAAAGGCCAGCGCCAACGGGGGAGAAAGCCCGGATCGGGAGCGGGTGCGTTCGCGGATGATGAACCCAGTGAGGACGGAGAAGACAGTCTGCCAAAAGAGGAATACCGACACGGGGAGGGGGACGATGACGGCTGAAAAATGAACAGAAAATGAACAGTTCAAAAGTGAAAAAGCGCCTGTGTTTACGG
>JBEKUQ010000436.1:0-3660 GCA_049514835.1 Verrucomicrobiota bacterium
GCGGATGGCGGACTGGCAGCATGAAAGCACGGTATGTTTAAATTGATCAGACGTTTGTTCCGGTGGGCGCTTTATTTGTTCAGCGTGGCGGTGGTGCTGGTCGTGGCGGCGGTGCTGCTGCTCAATACGATTGTCAAACAAGTGGTGCAAAGCCGGCTGCGCTCGGAAACCGGGATGGACGTGAAGATCGGGAAAATGGACATCGGGCTGGGCACGCCGACCATTGCCATTGAGGATTTCAAGGTGTTCTATCCGCCCGAGGCGGGCGGCTCGCTCCTGCTCAGCGCGCCGGAGATTTACGCGGATTACGACCGGGCGGCCATGCGCGCGCACAAACTGCACCTGAAGCTGGTGCGCGTCACGGTGGCGGAGCTGGACCTCGTGCAGGACAAGAAAGGACGCAACCTGGAGAACATCGCGAAGAAGAGCGGGCTGGTCGGGGAAGACGTCAAAAAACAATTTTCGGCCTTCACCTTCACGGGACTGGACACCTTGAACGTGACGTTCGGGAAGCTGCGGATTTGGCGGATGGATTCACCCGCGCAGGTGGAGGAGGTCAACATCGGAATATCCAATGAAGTCTTCACCAACCTCAAGAGCGGGGAGGATTGGCGGAACGTGGCGGTGATGCTGGCGGGCCGAAGTTCGGGCTCGGCCGCTCCGGGCACCAACGCGCCGATTGACCTGGAGAAACTGCTGCAGCCCTTTTTGTCGCCGGGGAAAAAGAAATAGTCTTTGGCGCGCGCGTGTTCCCCTTTACATTCGCGGGCGATAAATGTCGAAGATGTTGAAATCATCGGGCGGGATTGGGGCGGCCACCCTCTCCAGCCGCGTGCTGGGGTTGGTGCGGGAACAGGTCTATGCCTGGTTCATGGGGACGACGCCGGTGGCGACGGCGTTTGTCTATGCGTTCATGGTGCCGAATTTGTTTCGGCGGCTGCTGGGAGAGGGAGCGTTGACGGCGGCGTTCATCCCGATTTTCAAGGCAAAGGAGAAGGAGGAGGGCGAAGCGGCCATGTGGCGGGCGGCCAACGCCGTGATCTGCGGACTGTTGGTCGTCTTAGGAATGCTGGTGTTGTATGCGATGGCGGTCATAACGCTGATGTTGTGGAGCGGGGCCTGGGGCGCGACCACACATCTGATGCTGGAATTGATGCGGCTGATGTTTCCCTACATGGCCCTGGCCTGTCTGGGCGCGATCTTCATGGGGATGCTCAACACGCGCGGACATTTCTTCATCCCCGCCCTCAGCCCGGTGATCTTGAACGTGGCGATGATTTGTTCGGTGCTGCTGATCACGCCTCTGGTCGGCGGGGGTCTGGAGAGGAAGGTTTTCGCGCTGGCCTTTGGCGTGCTGGCGGCCGGAGTGGCCCAGGCCTTTTTCCAGTGGCCGAGCCTGCGGCGGGAGGGATTTCGATTTCAATGGGTCTCACCGTGGAAGGAGCGGGTGGTGCGGGAGGTGGCGGCCAAAATGGTGCCCAGCGCGATCGGGGTGGCCGCCTTCCAGATCAACGTCGTGCTCACCACCACGCTGGCGTTTGGCAGGAACGAACGCATCGTCAACGAATTCAACTACGCCGTCCGCCTGATGGAACTGCCGCAAGGGGTGTTCGGATTGTCGCTGGCCACGTTTCTGCTGCCCACCCTGGCGGCGCTGGCGTGGGAGAAGAATTGGGCGCACTACCGCGCGACATTGCGGCAGGGCGTGAGCCACATTATTTTCATCAACCTGCTGGCGGCGGTGCTGCTGTTTACGCTGGCGGAGCCGGTGGTCCGCCTGCTTTTCGAACGGGGGAAATTCGACGCCGTGTCCACGGCGCACGTCAGCTTCGGGCTGGCGTGCCTGGTGCCGGGACTGATTTCGTTTTCGCTGGTGAACATTCTGGCGCGGGCGTTTTACGCGCTGCAGGACATCAGGACGCCGATGCGGATCAGTATTTTTTGTCTGGTCCTCAATTTGCTGGTGACGACGTTCCTGTTGTTCGGGACCAATCTGGGAGTGGGCGCGCTGGGGTTGGCCAACAGCCTGACCTCATTTGGCAACCTGGGTTTGCTGCTCTTTGCCCTGCGCAAGAAGCTGGGGAGGCTGGAAATGGAGGAATGCACGGCGCAACTGCCGCGGCTGGCGCTGGCCGGGCTGCTGACGGGCGCGGCGGCGTATGGACTGCGGCTGGTTTGGCTGAAACATTTTGGGCATGAGAGCCTGGCGCTGAAACTGGGCGAAGTTTTTCTGCCGATGACGGCGGCGAGCGCGCTTTACTTTGCGCTGACCCTGTGGTGGAAAGTGCCCTCGGCGCGGGAGATTGCCGGTTTTCTCCTGGGGCGGATCAAGAGAGTCAATACTGTTAGCGCGCCTGATTGACCGGGAAAAGTTCAAACTATAGTTTGGGCCGGGCCGCGCTTGACTCGCTGGCCGGTGGTCATTCGGTGCGATGTGGTGCAACGACGCGCCAAGCTATAGTTTGACCTTTTACCTGAGCCATGCATTCACTGCTGCGGAGTGGTGAGATAGAAGCGGTAGGGGAAGAGGGAGGCGTTGGTGTCGAGGAACTGCACCAAGCCGTTGCTGTCGGCGGTGTTGGTGCCCAGGTCCTGCCAGTCCACCAGATTGGTGCTGGCCTGGAAATCGAAATTCTCCCCGGCAGCGCCCACGGCTTGCAGCAAAAAGCTCCCGTCCGCCTCCTTCTTCAAAAACGGCCCGGGCGCGTATTTGATCAGCACCATCTCGGTCCCTCCCGCCGCCGTGGTTTCATAACCGGCGACATAGACATTGCCGCTGGCATCCACCGCAATCGCATTCCCCTCGTCATCTCCATTGCCCGGCCCGTTGTAGCGTTGCAGCCAGATTTGATTGCCATTGTTGTCATATTTGATCGTTACAATATCGTTGCCCGAGTTTGTGCCTGCCGAATAGCCGGTAACAAAGGCGTTGTTTACGCTGTCAACTGTGATAGCGGTCCCGACATTCATCGATGTACTCGGATGCATTGTAGTTGGGCTATATGGATAACTATTTGTCCAAAGGTACGCGCCGTTGGTATTAATCTTATATGTGGCCAACGCACAGTTAGGCGTGGAGTGATAATCGTTCTGGCCTGTCACAAACGCATTATAGGATTCATCCAGAGCCAATCCATGTACCAAACTAGAGGCATTGCCAGTTGGATCGCCCGCCCCCCACAGGATACCCCCTGCGTTCGAGCAAGCGTAGGTAAGGAACCCTCCTGTACTGGGGTCATAGTTAAACACGAAATAGTAACTCCCCGCGCTATCCACTTTGGCGGCCTGGACGTTTGCGTAGCCATACGCTCCGTACCCAGTGTTCACTGTCCAAATCTGGGTGCCAAGCGAGTTATACTTGATTGCGGCTACACGCACGGCATGACCGAACGGTCCTGACTGGTAAGCGTAAAACTCATAGCCGCAGACGTATATGGCATCCGACGGGCCTATATTGATCGTTTGAGCGCCACATGGGCCGGCAGAGGTGAAAGTTTGGGTCCAAAGGTTGCTCCCGGCAGAACTGAATTTCATCGTCGTATAATTGCTGGCCACCCCGGTGATGCATACATTGTTACTGCTATCCACCGCAACGCCCGCGCCGCTGTACGGCAATGTCCAGAGCGCATTGCCATTGGAATCGTACTTGACGGCGACGGC
>JBEKUQ010000437.1:0-3653 GCA_049514835.1 Verrucomicrobiota bacterium
CGGCGCGCGCCCCCGCCGCTGCTGCGGCCGGGCATGGCGGCGCTGTTGCGCGGCAGGAAGGTCGCGCTGGAGGCGCGGGAGCAGGGCGGCCGGCTGGAAATTTGGTTTGACAATGAACGGGTCCGGGCGGCGGCGCCGGAGGAGAATTTGCGCCCGGCGGTCGAGCAACATTTGCGCGCGCTGGCACAACGGGAGCTGACGGCGCGGGCGGAGGAATTGGCCCGGCAACTGGGCGCGCCGATGCGCCGCGTGATGGTGCGAAGCCAAAAGAGCCGCTGGGGTTCCTGCTCCGTCCGCGGCACGATTTCGCTGAATTGGCGCTTGATCCAGGTTCCCGAATCGGTGCGCGACTACATCATTTTGCACGAGCTGACCCACTTGCGGCATTTGAACCACTCGGCGCGATTCTGGGCGGAGGTGCAAAGGGTTTGCCCAGATTATCGCGCGGCCGAGGACTGGTTGAAAAAGAATTCAGCCGAAGTGGGCTTCTGAATCGCGGATTGCAGATTTGCGGTTGCGGGTTTTTGATTGCGGATGGAACAGGAACGCGTATGTGGTGGAGGGGCAATGACTATGAGTTCCATAGATTTGGCAGTAGTCGCGGCGGCCTTGCTGCTGCTTTTTCTGGCGGCGGCGGGTGGTGGGGTGCTGGCGCTTTGGCTGGCGCGCAAGTCCGGTTATCTAACCGGCGCTCCAGACCCGAAGGCGGCTTTGCCAGCGCCCGGAGTATTGGGCCGTCGGGGCCGATGGATTGTGGGCACGGCGTTTGCTGTGACTGTCCTGCTGGGGCTTTTAATCACTATGTTCGGCGTTCAGCAGATATATCTCTGGAGGACGGGAGCGCCATCATTGCGGGCAAGACTGGACGGATTGGCGGGCCGGAGATTGCCGTCCTCCTCCTCCGCCACCATATCGCCCCCGGGAAATCTGGACGGTTTGGTAAGCCGATGGCACGCGGATGGAAATGCGCGGGATGAGGTGGGCGGAAACAACGGGAGCCTGCAAAACGGAGTTGGTTATACGCAGGGAAAATTCGGGCAGGCGTTTTCATTCACTCAAGACCGTCAGGCGGTGCTGCTGGGAAATCCCTCCAGCCTGCAACTTCAGGATTTTACCATCGTCGCATGGATTCGGCGCGGCAGCGCGTTGTTCGTTTCTGCGGATCCTGACCCTGGTTACCAGGGCAATGGAGTAATCTTTAGCTTCGGCGCAGGTGGATATGGTTTCTTTATTAGCCTCAACGGCATCCTGGGCCTCTCCAAAATAGGCTACGATCACGTTGATTCGAATGTCTCGATCACAGACACCGCATTTCATTCTGTGGCGGTGACCAAATCCGGGACCCGTGTGGTTTTTTACGTGGATGGCATGGCCTATCCTGCGCCGTTCTATGATACCTTTTTCGAGTTTTCCAGTACAGCCGCCATTGGCGCGCGAGGCGACAACCTGCACAACGGGTTTATTGGCGCGATTGATGAGTTGTCGGTGCATGACCGGGCGTTGACGCCGGAGGAAATTCAAGCAGATTTCCAGGCAGCGCCGAAAGAGGAATGGCCCGGGAGCGACCCGCGTTTTCGTTCGCGTGCGCCTGTTACTCCTCCGCGTGCGCCAGTTTTGCCAGAACGTTAAAATCTTCCAGCGTCGTGGTGTCTCCTTTGATGTCGTCCCCGACGGCGATTTGCTTGAGGAGACGGCGCATGATTTTGCCCGAGCGGGTCTTGGGGAGGGCTTCGGCGAAGCGAATGTCGTCCGGCCTGGCGACGGGGCCGATTTCCTTGGCGACGTGGGCGCGCAATTCGTCCCGCATGGCGGCGGAGGCATGAATGCCGGTCTTGAGGGTGACGAAGGCGACCAGCGCCTGGCCTTTCATTTCATCGGGACGCCCGACCACGGCCGCCTCGGCCACATTCAAATTGCTGACCAGGGCGCTTTCGACCTCGGCCGTGCCGATGCGATGGCCGGCCACGTTGAGCACGTCGTCTATCCGGCCCACGATCCAGAAATAGCCGTCCTTGTCCTGGCGGCAGCCGTCCCCGGTGAAGTAGCAGCCCTCGACTTCGCGCCAATAGGTGTCCACATATCTTTTGGGGTCGCCCCACACGCCGCGCAACATGCCGGGCCAGGGTTGGCGGATGACCAGCTTGCCGCCGGAGTTTTTCGGCACCGGCCGGCCCTGCTCGTTGACGACCTGCGGGAGGACGCCGAAGAAGGGCAGGGTGGCGGTGCCCGGCTTGGTCGGGGTGGCGCCGGGCAGGGGTGTGATCATGATGCCGCCGGTCTCGGTCTGCCACCACGTGTCCACGATCGGACAGCGTTTCTGGCCGATGACTTCGTGGTACCACATCCAGGCCTCGGGGTTGATCGGCTCGCCCACCGTGCCGAGCAGGCGCAGGGAACGGAGATCATGTTTGGCGGGCCATTGGGCGCCCCATTTCATGAAGGCGCGGATGGCGGTGGGAGCGGTGTAGAGAATGGAGATGCCGTACTTGGCGACGATGCGCCAGAAACGGTCCGGCTCGGGAAAATTGGGCGCGCCCTCGTACATGAAGCTGGTGGCGCCGTTGGCCAGCGGGCCATAGACGACGTAGCTGTGGCCGGTCACCCAGCCAACGTCGGCGGTACACCAATACACGTCTTCATCGCGCAGATCAAAGACCAGCCGCGTGGTCAGCCTGGCGCCGAGCAAGTAACCGCCGGTGGTGTGCAGGATGCCCTTGGGCTTGCCGGTGGACCCGCTCGTGTATAATATAAAAAGAGGGGCCTCGCTGTCCATCTTCTCCGCGGGACAATCGGCCGGCACGTATTCCAGCTCGCGGTGCCACCAGAAATCGCGGCCTTCCTGGATGTGGATGTCGTTGTGGGCGCGGCGCAAGACGATGACGTGCTGGACGGTGGTGGCGAGCAGGCGGCCGGAGGCGTCCTTGAGCAGGAGCGCCTCATCCACGCTTTTCTTCAACGGGACGATGCTGCCGCGGCGGAAACCGCCGTCGGCGGTGATGACCAGTTTGGCCTGGCAATCGAAGATGCGGTCGGCGACGGATTGGGCGCTGAAGCCGCCGAAGACGACGGAATGGACGGCGCCGATGCGGGCGCAGGCGAGCATGGCCACGGCGGCTTCCGGGACCATGGGCAGATAGATGATGACGCGGTCGCCTTTCTGGACGCCGTGGCGTTTGAGGACGTTGGCGAAGAGGCAGACCTGGCGATGGAGTTGTTGATAGGTGAAGGTGCGTTCCTCGCCCACCTGGCCGGGACCGGCGGGTTCCCCCTCCCAGATCAAGGCGGCCTTGTTCGCGGCCGGGGTGCCGAGATGGCGATCCAGGCAATTGTAGCTGACGTTGAGCTGGCCGCCGACGAACCATTTGGCATGGGGCATCTTCCATTGCAGGACTTTTTTCCAGGGCTTGAACCACACCAGCTCGGCTTTCGCCTGGCGGTCCCAGAAAGCTTCGGGGCGCTGGATGGATTCACGGTAGAGTTTGCGATACTGCGTCAGGGAGCCGATGTGGGCGCGCGCGGAAAAAGATTTCGGCGGCGGGAAAACGCGCTCTTCGTTGAGCACGGAGGTGAGGTGGTCTGGCCTGCCTTGGCCGACAATGGGGAGGGCAGGGTGGATGGAAGTGGTGTCAGACATGGCACATGGCGTTAAATTT
>JBEKUQ010000438.1:0-3631 GCA_049514835.1 Verrucomicrobiota bacterium
CTTTTCCGATTTCTTAATCTTAATCCTAATCTTACTCTTAATCTTCAAGCACAAGAGGGGGATTAAGATTAAGATTAGGATTAAGATTAAGAGGGGAACCCAAAAAAGTGAAATGCACCCGCTGCGTCCATTCCGCGCCCGTTGAGCCGTAAAGATGGTCAACGGCGGGACGCCGCTGCCACGTTGCCAACTTGCATTCGCAGGTGGATTGGTATTTGCTGCGGCATGATTTTGAGAACGAAATCCGAAGCTCTGTTCGCCGAGGCGCTGCGCTGCATCCCCGGCGGGGTGAATTCGCCGGTGCGGGCCTTCCGCGCCGTGGGCGGCCAGCCGTTCTTTGTCAACCGCGCGCAGGCGGCGCATGTGTTCGACGTGGATGGAAATGATTACGTGGATTATGTGGGAACGTGGGGGCCGGCCATTCTGGGCCACGCGCATCCAAAAATCATCGCGGCGGTGCGGGAGGCGGCAGGGCAGGGGACCAGTTTCGGCATCCCCAATCCGTTGGAAGTCAGGATGGCGCGCTTCATCTGCTCAGTCCTTCCCAGCGTGGAAAAAGTGCGGATGTGCAATTCGGGGACGGAGGCGTGCATGTCGGCCATCCGGCTGGCGCGCGGTTTCACGGGGCGCGACAAGATCATCAAGTTCGACGGCTGTTATCACGGCCATGCTGATTCGCTGCTGGTCAAAGCCGGATCGGGCGCGCTGACTTTTGGGAACCCGGACAGCGCGGGAGTGCCGGCGGCCTTTACACAACACACGATTGTTTTGCCCTTCAACGACAACGAGGCGGTGCGGGCGGCGTTCGCGGCCAATCCAAAACAAATCGCGGGGATCATTGTCGAGCCGGTTCCCGGCAACGCCGGATTGTATTTGCCCAAACCGGGTTACCTGGAGTTTCTGCGCGAGATCACGACAGTTGAGGGCGCGCTGCTGATTTTCGACGAGGTGATGACCGGCTTCCGTCTGGCCCTGGGCGGCGCGCAGGAACGCTTCGGCCTCAAGCCGGATTTGAGCTGCTTGGGCAAAATCATCGGCGGCGGATTGCCCGTGGGCGCGTTTGGCGGGCGCGCGGAAATCATGGATTGCCTGGCGCCGCTCGGCCCGGTTTACCAGGCCGGCACGCTGAGCGGCAACCCGCTGGCCATGGCCGCGGGTTTGGCGGCGCTGGAGGAACTTTCCGCCGGAGGGGTCTATGCCAAATTGGAGGAATTGGGCGCGGCGCTGGAAGCCGGCCTGACGGAAGCGGCGCGGAGCGCGGGCGTTGCAGTGCGCTTTAACCGCATTGGCTCCATGTTTTGCGCCTATTTCACCGATCAGCCGGTGCATAATCTGGCCGACGCCCTGCGGAGCGACCGGGCGCGGTTTGCGAAGTATTTTCACGCGATGCTGGCGGAAGGGATTTATCTCGCGCCGTCGCAGTTTGAGGCGGGCTTCATCTCGCTGGCGCACACAGCGGCGGACGTGGAAAAGACGGTGCGCGCGGCGCGGAAGGCGCTGGCGACGCTTTAACCATCCATTACTTCCGTTGGTGGAGCTTTCGCAAACACATCGAATAGACGCCGGCCGGTCATGTCATCTCCGAATTCCTTCCGCCGGATTGCCGGGCCGGGCCTGACAATTCGATTGACTGCGCCGCCGGACACCATTATCAGGAGGGGCGCTGGCTGGCCGATCCGATCGCGCGGCCCACGCCGGAGTGCCGGGATCATGACGCCTGCTAGAAACCGCACGCGATTTTTGATGGGCAGAAGCGGGTGGTCTGGTATAATGGCCGGCATGGCGGGTTGGAACAAATTGGCGTGGTCACGCACGAAAGACATGATTTGGGATTTCTTTCGGCCGCCACCGGCCCCGCAGCGGGAAAACCATGAAACGTCGAATCAAATGATCAATCTCTCCAATCTGATGGCGGGCCAGCTTCGCGCCTGGAAGGCCGCACTTTCCTCTGCGCGATCTCCCTTCGCTGTGCCGGTCGCGCGAGGCAAAGCGCGGATGGCCTTTTGCCTTCTGGCGCTGGGCGTGATGCTGCCTGGCCTTCCCGCGGCCCGCGGCGCCGGGATGCCGCGCGAAAAACTGTTGATGGATTCCGATTGGAAGTTCCACCTGGGAAACGAATGGGGCACGGGCGAGGAGTTGATCAATTTGGGCATCAGCACGGGGCCGGCCAAGCCCGGTTTCAACGACGCCGCGTGGTCCGCGATCAACCTGCCGCACGACTGGGCGGTGGGGCTGCCTTTTGATCGAAGTGCGCTGGCCAACCACGGCTACAAACCCGTCGGGGCGGGCTTCCTGCAAAATAGTGTTGGCTGGTATCGCCGCAGCTTCACCCTGGCGCAAGAGGACGCGGGCCGGCGGCTGTGGATCGAGTTCGGCGGTGTCTTCCGCAACAGCCTGGTTTATGTGAACGGCTGTCTGGTCGGGCGTCAACCCAGGGGATACAGTTCCTTTCGTTACGACATCACGGATGTGGCCAACTGCGGCGGCAAGAACACGGTGGCGGTGCGGGTGGATGCGTCGCAAGTCGAAGGCTGGTTTTATGAAGGGGCGGGTATTTATCGCCATGTCTGGCTGGTGAAAACCAGCCCGCTGGCCGTCGCGCCGGACGGGTCTTTTGTTTACAGCCGGTTCAAAAACAACGTGGCGCAAGGCAAGGCTGAGATAGACATCCAGACCCAGTTGGCCAATTGGCGGACCAATTCCTCCGTCGCAGAGGTGCGTTGCGAGATACTGGACGCCAGTGGCAAGATCGTGGCCACGACGCACGCCTCCGCCACCGTGGAGCCTTGCGCCACCAGGGAAGTCAAGCAAAAGACCGCCGTTTCGTTGCCGGTTCTCTGGTCCCCTGAAACACCGCGTCTCTACAAGCTGGTGACCACCGTCTTTTCCGGCGGCGAAATGGTGGACCGGACCGAGACCGAATTCGGCATTCGCACGCTCGGCTTCGATCCCGCCAAGGGGTTTTTGCTCAACGGCAAACCGTACGTTATCAAAGGCACCTGCAATCACCAGGACCACGCGGGGGTGGGGATTGCCTTGCCCGACGCGCTGCAATACTTCCGCGTGGCCAAGCTGAAGGAAATGGGCGACAACGCCATCCGCACCTCGCACAACGAACCGACTGAGGAACTGCTGGAGGCGTGCGACCGTCTCGGCCTGCTGGTGCTGGATGAAAGCCGGGTCTTTGCCAGCGATGCGGCCAATCTGGAATTGCTGGAAAACCAGGTTCGGCGCGACCGCAATCATCCCGCCGTATTTCTCTGGTGCCTGGGCAATGAGGAACCGGTGCAAAACACGGCGCTGGCGGCGCAGGTGGCCCGAACGATGCAAAGCCTGGTCCATCGGCTGGACCCGAGCCGGCTTGTCACATATGCGGCCAGCGTTGGGAACTCATTCACGGGGGCGAACAGCATCACCGACGTGCGCGGCTGGAATTATCACACGGGCCGTCTCATGGAACAATATCACGCGGCCCATCCGCAACAGCCAAACATCGGGACGGAAACCGCCAGCACCCAGACGACGCGGGGGATTTACTCCAGGGACAGGTCGCGCGGCTACCAATCCGCCTACGACACCGCCGGCCTGGAAACCGCCGAACGTTGGTGGTCCTACTACGCCGTGCGCCCGT
>JBEKUQ010000439.1:0-3629 GCA_049514835.1 Verrucomicrobiota bacterium
GCTGCGGGGCACGGTGCAGGAATGAGCTATCGAAAGCTCGGCACCGTTCTGTTTGGCCAGCTTTAATCCTTGTTCGAATGCTGAGGTTGAAGCACCCGTGAGATCCGTTCCCACCAGAATGCGTCTGTAAATTCGCCCCGGGCGTTGTGCCGGGTTGACGGGTTCGGGCGTCAGGTCGCTTTCCCGAGTCAGTTTCAGAATGTCTGGCATAATCACCTTATCTTATTTGACCCATTCATGTATCATTTAGCCCCCGTTCACTCGTTTAATCCCCAATGGTGGTAACCATCGCAACGCGGGCTGAAAAGTCCCCGGAGTGCTTGCACGGTGGTGCCGGCTTGTGCCGCGATCAGGTCAATGGAAGAAATTGCGGATGCGGCTGCCTGATTCCGCTCCGGCGGAGAAGAATCCAACTGGGCCGAGGGTGCCGCGGCTTGCAGATGCCCACATTCTTCCTTCTTGCCTCTGGTTATTTGTTCATCATTCAGAGGCTCAATCAGATTGCTCTTCATAGATTCCAATCTTGCATCCGCGGCGGGTTCGCCGCCTGCGCTTAACGCCCTCATTACAGTTTCCATGCCAAAGGGGCGAAGGAGTTGCAATTGGCTGGCGTAGAGCGACTTGGGATGGAATTAATTAGCGATGAAAGCCCCTGCGAGCGTTCGCAACTTGCAAAATCTTGCGAGCAAGCTGCACTCTTTCGTCACAACGTCCATCGCTTCAGATCAACCTCTCCATGCCCGTTCCATCTTGTAATCATCGGAGTGCGGGCCTTGTTGTCGCCGGACAAACAGCCGGCACAGGAGCATTCCGGTGCAAAATCCGCCGACGTGCGCCCAGAAGGCGATTCCGCCCCCTTGTTCAGGGCTGGCCAGCGCCAGTGTCCCGTTGAACAATTGACTGCCAAACCACAACCCCAGATATAGCACCGCCGGGAGCTCGAAGAAAATCGGCCTGAAAAATACCGGCTGAACCACGGTCAACCGCGCTTTCGGATACAACAGGAAATAGGCGCCCAGCACCCCGGCGATGGCCCCGGACGCGCCCAGCGAGGGCACCTGGGAGTGGGGTTGAGCCAGCAATTGCGCAAGCCCAGCCAGCACGCCACTGAGCAGATAGAACACGCCATAGCGCAGGTGGCCCATGGCGTCTTCGACATTGTTTCCGAAGATCCAAAGCATCCACATGTTGCTCAGGATATGCAGCCAGCCGCCGTGCAGGAATTGATGGGTCAGAAAAACCCACCAGCCGCCCGCGGAAAATCCGGCCTCGCTCGCCCAGGCAGGATCGGTGAAGCGTGCCGGCACAATCCCGAACACATAAAAGAGATTCTGAAGCGATTTCCCGGACAGCGACAATTCATAGAAGAATACCAGCGCGTTGATCAGAATCAGCACGCGCGTAACCACCGGCGCTGAACGGCTGGGGGTCGAATCGCGAATGGGTATCATATATGATTACCGTACAGCGGGTGCGTTGACCCTTTCCGGCAAAGCCTGACGATGTTGCCAGAGGTCAGCCCAAGGATCGTCTGCCTCGAGGCGGCGCGGGATGGTTCGGATGTTGAAGTCAGACGGGTCTAACTGCGGACTGACTTCGTCCCAGTGGAGCGGAGTCGAAATAGGAGCCCCCGGACGGCACCGCACCGAGTAAGGCGCCACGATGGTCTGGCCAAAGGCGTTTCGAAGCCAGTCGATGAAAAGCCGGTTCTGGCGCTCTGCCTTTCCCATTTGAACGGTGATGATCGTTGGCGATCGTCTGGCCATCTCCTGGCTGATGCTACGGGCAACGAGGCGCACTTGCTCCTGATTGGGTCCTTGCCGCAACGGGACCAGGACGTGCAGCCCCCGGCCTCCGGTGGTCTTGGGGAAGGATCGAATTCCGAGTTCTTCCAAGAGCTTGCGTAAAACACTGGCTGCTTTGGCCGCGTCGGAGAACTGTCCTGATGAAGGGTCAAGATCGAATGCCAGCCAATCTGGCCGGTCCAGCGAGCCAACTTCACAATTCATGATATGAATCGCCACACAACCCAGGTTGACGAGCATTAAAAGGGTTTCTTTCGCCCCACCCACGACGTAATGAACGATTTTTCCCGTGTTCCCGGCTGGAACGGCGCAGGTCAAAACGCTGGCAGGAAGGTCTTTGCCGAAATTTTTCTCAAAGAAACAATTGCCCGCGATGCCGTCTGGACATCTCTCGGCTGTCAGGAGGCGTTTGTTCAACCAGGGAAGCATGCGGGGCGAAACGGCTGCGTAGTACTCAGCGACCTCGATCTTGGTGATTCGCTCCTCTGGAAACCATAGCTTGGTTGGGTGGGTGATCGGGATGCCCGCCACATCGGCTGCATCCACGCCCTGCTTTCTTTGCGCGGCAAACATTCCCTTATTTTTCACGTTCCCTCCACTGGCATTCCTTTAATTTCGGCAAGGGACCGGCCGCTGAGGACTGATCGTGGCTCAAGCCTGGTAATCTCTTCACTCGACGCGTAAGCGTCACGATGCTTGATGAGGAGCCAGTTGTTGTTCCGCGTGCGGACCAGTACCCACGAGCCGCGAAGCTTCTGGCCATGCAGAACGAACTTCAATTCGCCCCTTTCGAGGCTTGCCGCAACATTATCCGAATCCTCTGGAGTGTAAGTGCCCTTGTCCCAGACCATGACAGGCCCCGCCCCGTACTGGTCTTCGGGAATTTTGCCCTCGAAATTCGCGTATTCCAGAGGATGATCCTCAACCGCCACCGCCAGCCGTCTGACAGCAGGATCCAGGGAAGGTCCTTTGGGGACGGCCCATGATTTCAACACGCCATCCGCCTCCAGCCGAAAATCGTAGTGAAGATTTCGACCTTGATGCTTTTGAACGACAAAGAGCAGGCTCAACTTGCTTGAGAGGCTCCGTCTAAACTGTCCTTCCGCGTCACTTTTCATATTGGCCGATCTTTTGTCTTCCGCCCGCTTCGCAGCGGCAGCGCGAGAACTGCCGCTGCGAGGCTATTTCAGCCCCCTTGGTGTTTCAAGCGGCTACTCCGCAAAACTCCCAAACCATTCCACCTTGAGATAATCGTCCACCCAGGAGACACCCGGAGCGGCCCAAGCGGCCCGTTCGGCCTCATCCTTCTCGGCGTAGGTCCGAACTTTGCCGCGGAGTGTCACCTTGTTTCCGGAAGTCTCCACTTGGATCTTGTTGGCCTCCAACAGGGCGTTTCGCTCAAAGGCCGACTTGATGGCCGTTGCAACCTCCGCGGGCGCCAGTTTGGGTTTGACCGTGATCAGATTACTCACCCCTTTCACGCCCGCCAGACGCAGCACGGCGTTTTCGGCGGCGCTCCTCTGATACCACCATTCCACCTCGCCCTCCAGTGTGATCCAGCCTTCACGGACCGTTACCTCAACGGTTCCTGTTGGAATCGTCGTGGACCAGTCGAGTTGATGTGCTGCCGCAGCGGCGATGTCCCCGTCGGTGCGTTGCCGGGAATCCGGCAGCTTGACTTGGATGTCGTCCGCGATGGCCCTCACCCCGCCAACCCGTTTGGCCGCGCGCACAGCATCCCATTTCTCGCCATAGCTGGTGGCGAAGCCATTGAGTGTCACCGCCCCGTCTTTCACCAGGACGCCGATGTCCGTCACCTTTATG
>JBEKUQ010000440.1:0-3623 GCA_049514835.1 Verrucomicrobiota bacterium
GCGTAAAGTCGCCTCGATTTATCAAGCGGACCATCAACATTTGGCTTGGAGCCAGGATGGCAAACTCCTCGCCTTCTTGCAGGGAAGCGAGGCATGCTTTACGGCCTATAACGTGGACACCCTGGCCGTCGTGCCCGCCACTGGAGGTGAACGGCAAATTCTCACCAAGGACCTTGACCGGCCGGTCTCTGCTCCGGAATTCTCCAGCGATAGCTCCTCGGTTGTGTTCTTGGTCACCGACGATTGTTCCGAGTACCCGGCCCGCGTTCCAGTTGGGGGAGGCCCAGTGGAACGACTCCTGCCGGGCAAACTCGTCGTCTCCGCCCTGTCCACCGGGCCTGGGCGCACGGCTGTGCGAGCTTCTACGGATTCGGTCGCCCCGGAGATCTTCGCGCTGGAGGACGGAAATCTGCGCAAGTTGACGTCGCACAACGACACGCTGCTGGCCGAGCTGCAGCTTGGTTCCGTCAATGACATCAGTTTTGCGAGCAAGGATGGAACAGAAATACACGGAATAGTTGTCCGGCCCCCGAACTATAAAACCGGGGAACGGCGTCCAAGTTTACTCTGGATTCACGGCGGCCCGAATGGCCAGGACGCCCACGGCTTGGACTTTGGCCCCTTTCCGCTCCAGTTGGAGCGTCAGTTTTTTGCGGCGAACGGATATGTTGTGCTCGCGGTGAATTATCGTGGCAGCGCCGGGAGGGGCGCCAACTTTACGAGGAGCATTGCCGCCGACTGGGGAAACAAGGAAGTGGCTGACCTTCTTGCCGGAATTGACCACATCGTGAAAATGGGACTCGCCGACCCCGATCGGCTAGGCATTGGCGGCTGGAGTTACGGTGGCCTGTTGACTGACTATACCATTGCCTCGGACAGCCGTTTCAAAGCGGCGATTAGCGGAGCCGGAAGCGGCAACCAAATCTCGATGTATGGCTCCGACCAGTATGTGGTGCAATACGACAATGAAGTTGGCCCACCGTGGCGCAAGTTGGAGGACTGGCTGAAGCTCTCTTCCCCCTTCTTCAAGGCCGGCAGCATCCACACGCCAACCTTATTCCTGGGGGGAGACAAGGACTTCAACGTGCCAATCATTGGCGGGGAACAAATGTATCAGGCATTGCGATCCATGAACGTGCCGACCCAGCTCGTCGTTTATCCTGGAGAGTGCCACGCTTTCTCGCGGCCCAGTTTCATTCGTGACCGGTTGGAGCGGGATCTCGCTTGGTTCGACAAATACCTGAAGCACTGAGTGGAGGGCCAGTTGGATTTATCTAACCTACGCGGCTGAAGCAGTGCCTAATTGAAGGCGTGCTCCTTCAGCCGAATACGTTTTTTCGGAATGAAAACGGCGCTATAACCAATGTTGCCATTCTCCCAGAAACGACCGTAAAGGGTGATCTGATGTACCGCGATTTGATGGCGACTTCCCAGGGTGGCTCGTTCCTCGCGACCCTGGGCTGAGCGATGACAATCCTTTGAGGATGAAGAGAAAGGGAGCGGCCGATGAGGGCGGCGACGACCATGCCCCTGGTTACACTTTCGGTTTTTCGTATCCAACCACAATCAGCAGGGTGCATATGGGTCCGAAGAATAACGAGGCAATCCACCAACGCAGGCCGGGCAGGCCCTTGCCCTGGGCCAATCCTGCATTGATCAAAGAGAGCGTGAACCACCCGACGGCATAATCAGTTGTTGGCATTTCGTTTTCCCGCTCATTCCTCGCAATGAAAACGGACACAATTAAGCTGGGCGGCGTTTTGCGCGCCGCGGCTGATCACGCCGATAAAGTTGCGCTTGAACCCGTTGATTTCCGTCTGCACATGCACCTCGAAGACATAGCTGCGCACGTCGCAATAAGCCGCCAGTCCGCCGGCCGCGACGCCCGCTTGGGGCGCTCCGGGAATGCCGCCTTGCACGGCTCCCGGCGGCGGCGCACCCCGCGGTCCCATGCCCGGCGGAACCCCGCCCGGCGGCACGCCTGGCTGGAAGCCGCCGCCCGGCAAACCGCTGTTCAATTCCATGACGGAGTGGAAGGGAGCATCGTCCTCCGTCCCGTCAATGCCATCCGGCCCGGCCCGCTGCTCGACGATGCGTTGGGCGGTGTCGGCGTTGATGCCCGGAAGCAGTTGCAGGGTTTTGGCCGAGGCGGTGTTGATGTTGAGCTTGGCGCCGAAGGGTGAGAACAGCTCGACCAGGCCGACCGGATTGGGCGCCTCGCTGGCTTCGTTCTGGAACCGGCTCTTGGTGGAGTGCGGGGTGTGATCGAAGGCCTTTTGTTGATATGCCGCCGGCGGGTGGTTGGTCGAGTTGGGTCCCCAGTAAATGTCCGGCGTCACCCCCTGGATGAGGAGCAGTTCGGATATGTCCTCCATCGGCCCCTGCTTGCAGTTATAAGGCGGACTCATCTGGTTGTAGAAATCATTCTTGGCTCCGTTCAGATGGAAACTGGGACCGGGACTTCGCCAGTCCAGAATCGAATCCACGATCTTGGAGGATTGGGAAGGGTCCGTCACCCCGCATTCCATCACGGCCTTCTGCAGGATTTCCAAGTGGGGCATCCGCGGATCGGCCAGGAGGTTGATGTCATATTTCCGTTCCATGTCAACGATCTTGACGGAGATTTTTCCATTGCCGAGAGGGAAATTTTTAAAGGCATATCCGTCGCCGTGCTCGTAGGCTTCCAGTTGCGGGTTGTTGTTGCTGCACGGCGCGTTGCCGCCGGCCCAGAACTGGTTGAGCGAATCAATGTCCCGCTGTTCCGGGCACTTGTTGACCAGCGCGAAACGGGCCAGTTCGATGCCGGAACGACCCATCCATTCCATCTCCGTGTCATAATCGGTGATCTGCGCCAGACGCATCTCCACCGACATGGAATAGGCGAAGGCGGCCACCAGGACGGAGAGCGCGAAAATCACCACCATGACCAGCATCAAAGCGAAGCCGTTGCGGGAAGAGGAATGGGGGCGTGGCGTTTTCACAGGTGGGCCAGCACGGGCGGGACGACCACCCGCTGGATGACGTTAAAGGGCAGATTCGGGTCCCGCGGCGAATGGCCCGTCCCCAGCGTGATGCGGATCATGGGCGGGACTTCGTTGGTCTTGAGGAATTCGGAAAGCCAGTCCTCTTCCTTGGGCGACCAGAATTCCAACACGAAGGCGCTCACGTCCCGGGCCAGGACGATGGATTTGGGCGGGTGCTGGTCGCTCGGAATGGCCAGCAGCGGATACTGGGTCATGACGAGATTGAGTTGGTTGTTCGCGTCTTTCTCCACGTCGAAAATGACCCGGCGCATGACCAGATCGCCGAAATAATCCGAGCCGAGAAAGGAGGCCGGCAGGCGGGCGGCGAAGCTGACGGAGGCGAACTGGGGGTCCGAGGTATCGGCGATGAAGGAATAGTAACGAATGTTGGGAATCGAAATCTCCAGGTTGTTGAGCGAATCTTCCACCGCGCGCATGCTGGTGCGGGCGCGCTGGGCCAACGCCGCCGCCGTCTCGCCGGTCTGCGTCCCGGTCACGATGGCCTTCCAACAGGCCATGATGCTGGCCATGACCAGCATGAAGACGGTGATGGCCACCATGATTTCCACGAGCGTAAAAGCGCGGGGGCGGTTGCGGGCC
>JBEKUQ010000441.1:0-3606 GCA_049514835.1 Verrucomicrobiota bacterium
CGGACGTGCGCATCACCAATTCTCCGATGTGGGAGATCAATCCGGTGCTCTGCACGAACATCACCGTGCGCGGCGTCGCCATTTCCAGCCACGGCCCGAACAACGACGGGTGCGATCCGGAATGCTGCCGGGACGTGCTGATCGAGAATTGTTTGTTTGACACCGGCGACGACTGCATCGCCATCAAGTCCGGCAGGAACGCGGACGGCCGCCGCGTCCACGTCCCCTCGCAAAACATCATTGTGCGCGGCTGCGTGATGAAGGACGGCCACGGCGGCGTGGTGGTGGGGAGCGAAGTCTCCGGGAGCGTGAGCAATGTTTTTGCGGAGAATTGCAAAATGGACAGCCCGAACCTGAACTGCGTCCTGCGCCTGAAATCCAACGCCCAGCGCGGCGGCGAGATTGCGAACGTGTTCCTGCGCAACATCGAGGTTGGCAGGGTGAAGGAACAGGTGCTGACCATTGACCTGGTTTATGCGCGGGTCAACTCGGGGCCTTTCCCGCCGGTGGTGCGCAACGTGGTCCTGCAAAATGTGACGGGGGCGAATTGTCCGCGCGTGCTCTCCGTCGTTGGCACGGCCAACTCCACCATTTCGGGCGTGCGCCTGGAGGATTGCGTTTTTCACGGCGTGCGGTTGGACGACATCCTGACCAACGCGGGTGATGTTATTACAAATCACGTAACCATTGACCGCACGGCGGCGTCCGGTCAGTAAGCAATCCCTGGAGAATTCCGGCCGGGGAAATTCTGCCGCCTGGCGCGAAAATGGCCGGAAAAAGTATATTTGACATAATGGCCGCGGCGGCGAGGAGGCGCCCGACAGCCTTGCCGAGGCTCCCGCGCGGCTGGAAGCCGCGCGAACCGGCAGGCAGGATGCCTGCCCTACAGGGGCAGGCGTCAGCTTTTGCCGGCGGCGGCTTCGGCCTTGCGCTTTTTGGCGTCCTCGATGACTTTTTGTTCCAGGTCGCGCGGCATTTCCTCGTAATGATGGAAGGCCTCGGAATGGACGCCGCGGCCGGCGGTGAGGGAACGGATGGTGCTGGAGTAGCGGTAAAGTTCGCGGGCGGGCACCAGGGCCTTGATCACCTGGAAGAGGCCGTCGGAGTCAATCCCCAGGATGCGGCCGCGGCGGCTGGAGATGTCGCCCATGACTTTGCCGAGGCAGTCTTCGGGAATGGACACCTCGACCTGATGAATGGGTTCGAGGAGGCAGGGGCGGGCCTTGAGAAAGGCCTCCTTGAAGGCAAAATAGCCGGCGATCTGGAAGGCGATGTCCTTGGAGTCCACCGGGTGCATTTTGCCGTCGTAGAAAATGATCTTGACGTCCACCACCTTGTAACCGGCGATGATGCCCTCGCGGCAGGCGTTCTGCACGCCTTCCTCGACGGAGGGAACGAAGACGCGGTCCACGTTCTGGCCGGTGAGGGTTTCGGTGAAATCCACGCCGGAATCGCGCGGGAGGGGCTCGATTTTCATCCAGACCTCGGCGAACTGGCCGGCGCCGCCGGTTTGCTTTTTGTGGCGGTAACGGGAATCGGCCGGGGCGGCGATGGTTTCGCGGAAGGGAATGCGCGGCTCGCCCAGTTCGACATGGACGTTGAAACGGCGGCGGAGCCGCTCGACCACGACTTCCAGATGCAACTCGCCCTGGGCGGAGATAACGGTTTGATGCAGTTCCGAGTCAACGCGGTGGAGAAAGGTGGGGTCCTCCTCGTGCAGGGCGGCCAGGCCGGCGGCGACCTTGTCTTCCTCGCCCTTGACGCTGAAGATCAAGGCGGCGTGGATGGTGGGGCGGGGGTATTCGACCTTGGACAATCGCACCGGCTTGGAGGAGGAGCCGAGGGTGTTGCCGGTGTGGGTATCCTTCAACTTGACGACGGCGCCGATGTCGCCGCCGCGCAATTCGTCCACCGCCTTGCGCTCGCGCCCGTTGAGAAGGTAGATCTGGCCGATGCGCTCGCTCGAGTTGCGGTCGGCGTTGTAGAGTTCGCTGCCGGAGCGGACGGCGCCGGAATAAACGCGGAAGAAGGAAAGCTCGCCGAAATGCTCTTCCGCCATGGTTTTGAAGATATGGACGACCGGCGCGTCACCGGAGAGGCGGACCTCGATGGGGGCGTCGTTGGCGTCCAGCGCGGGCTGGCGGTCGTGATCCACGGGGGAAGGGGCGTATTTGGCGATGAAATCCATGAGGCGGGCGACGCCAACGCCGGTTTCCGCCGCGGTGCAAAACAGGGGAATGAAATGCTGGTTGAGGACGGCATTGTGAATGCCGGCGCGAAATTCTTCCTCGGAGAGGCCGCCCTGGTCGAAGAACTTGGTGAGGAGGGCGTCATCCGATTCGGCGATGTGCTCGATCAACTCGCGGTGCAGCCGGGTGACGGTGTCCTTCAACTCTCCCTCGGCCGGCTCCTCGGTGAATTTGCCGTGGCCGTCGGAGGTGCTATAAGTGACGATCTCGTTGCGCAGGATGTCGAGGGTCTGATTGAAGCCGGCGCCGGGATTGACGGGAAGGTTCAACGGAAAAACGCCGGAGCCGTAATGCTCGCGCAGCGCGGCCAGTTTTTCGTCAAAGTCGCCGGCGAGTTTGTCAATGGCGTTGACGACAATGATTTTTGGGATGCCCAATTTGGTGGCGCAGTTCCAGACCCGCTCGGTGCCGACGCCGACGCCGTCGCGGGCATGGACGACGACCAGGGCGAAGTCGGCGACGCGCAAGGCGCTGAGGGCTTCGCCCACGAAATCCAGGTAACCGGGGGAGTCAATCATATTGAATTTTTTGCCGGTCCAATTGGTGTGGAGGAGGGAGGCCTGGGTGGAAATCTGGCGCTGTTTTTCGCTGGGGTGGTAATCGGAGACGGTGGAGCCTTCGGCGATGCGCCCCATGCGGCCGATGACGCCGCCGCAGGCGAGCATGGCTTCGCTCAGCATGGTTTTTCCGCAGGAAGCGTGGCCGACAATGGCAAAATTACGAATGTCCTTGGCTGAATCAGTTTGCATGAAGGGCACTGTATTGGAGGAAGCGGAAGGTGAAAAGGTTAATTTTTTAAAATGGAATATTTTCTTTGCGGTCGGGTTTTTTGCGCGACCTGCGAGGCCATGTTTGTGTTCGGCCGGGCGGCTCTCCCCCCCACCCCCCTTGGAACTGCAACCAGGTGCAACTAGGTGGGATTAAGTGGGATTAAGTGCAACTGAGGTGGGATTTTTGGGAAGGAAAAGGATGGGACGCATAGGACGAACAGGACGGATAGGACGGGTGAGACAGACTTGAAACCGCATTCGCCAAGATTACGGCGGGCAGGCACTCACGACAAAAGCGGAGGCAAGCCTCCGCACTCCAAAGCTTTGGCGGGCCGGCGCACAGGGGCGACGCCACACCCGGGGAAGTGCGACGGTCATAGACCGCCGCTACAATCTCACCGGCCCGGCCGTGGGATGCTTTGGCAGCATTCATGGGGGCATTATAGCATGGGTTGGAAAAGGGTCATCCGCACGGTGGGTACAAAATGCAGGGCAAAAAGGGGGTGTTTGGAGGGCAAAAAAACTCTTGTAAAGGCTCGGTCCGACCGCGGTTTCTCCCAAAAAAGGGGATTTGAAAAAACGAAAAT
>JBEKUQ010000442.1:0-3585 GCA_049514835.1 Verrucomicrobiota bacterium
GGGCTTTTACATGGTGCGCGGAGGCGCCCCCTGCGTCTCGGATTGTTACATGGGCTATTTTGAAAGGTTCATTGCCGAGCAGCGGTTGCCCGATCTCTTTTTGCTCAATCCCGCCCAGGAAAACGGCTGGTGCGGCCTCGACCGCACCGCCCTGGTCCAGAGTGTCCCCCCCGCCATCCAGGTGGCGGACATCCTGGTGGAGATCGAGCAGGTTTTGCGCGCCGTCGGGTTGCCTGGAAGTGTCGCTCAATTGCGGGCGCAATGGACCCAGTTCATGAATGGGGCCGGCTCATTGGAGGAGTTCAACCGCCGTTTGCCGGGTTTGGCCAATGGGCTGGCCGCCTTGCCGCGCCAGCGCGACCCGGCGACCTGCCCCAAGGTGGTGATTACAGGGGATTTCTTCACCCGCTTCAGTCCCTTCTTCATGGAAGGCGTCCACGAACGCTATGCCGCCAGCGGCATCATCCTCAAGCCGGTGGATCTGGCTGATCTCATTCAATACGCCGCCTATCACGACGTGGCCGGAACGGCCAACGGTTGGGGCATGAAGCCGGGTTACCCGGCTTTGGCCAAAGCGTGTCTGAGAGTTTTTCAGCCGGACGGCCAGCAATATCTGCGGCAATGGATCAATTATCAGGCTGAACGTTGGTACGAGGGCCGCTACCGCCATGTTTTCCGAAAGACCGGACTGCTCGTCGCCGGGCCGAACAACGTGTCATCCCTTTTCGAGAAAGCCTCCCGGCACATCTCTCCGGCCATTTTTGGAGAAGTCATACCCAGCGTCGGCAAAGGACTGGAGGCCGCCAACGAAGGCTATGACGGGATTCTCCTGATCGGTCCGTTCAATTGCCTGCCCTACAGAGTATCCGAGGCCATCCTCAAACCGCTGAGCTTGCAGGCCGACATGCCGCTGTTGACTTACGAGAGCGATGGTTACGCCGTTCTGCCTTCCTTTCTCAGGCAGGTGGAAGTCCACATTGAACAAGTGCTCGAGCGGGCCGGCCAGCGCAAGGCCAAGACGGCGGCCGCCCGCCCATGGAGACCACTCCGACCCATCGCCAAAAGCCTGCGCGGCTAGGCCCTGGAACACGCCGGCCGGAAGTGTGACTTGCGGCGGCGGTCCATGACCGTCGCTCTCATCCCTGGTAGTGCTGGAAGACGCTGGCCAGAAGAATGACCTCCGGATGCGTCGCCGCCAGTTTGGGCAGGACCAGACGAATGCGGGAGCGATAGGCCGCCAGCTTCTCGGAAAGGGGTCGCAGGTCCTTCACCTTGTCCCAATGGAGTTTCTGCAAGTCCAGCACCAGGCTGCTCTTGCTCCGGGCCAGGGAATCGCGGATGCGCTGGCCAAGCCCTGCGGCATCCGCCGTTGAAAGATCCCCTTCCAGCCGCATCCACACTTGTTTCTTGGCGTCTTGCAGCTCGACTTGGACGGAGAGACGCGGAATCAAGCCCTTGCGCTGGAGTTCCTCCCACGGATGGAACGCGCTCCAGCGGCTGCCCGGCAGCCGATAGGCGGTGCGGATCAATTTGGGATGCTGGAAAAGATTGAACTTCAACTTCAACCCGGTCCAGAGCGCGGCGCCGACCGCGACGACGGATTTAAACCTCTGCACCAACTCCGGTGGTCCAAACTCGGCCTGGATGTGCCTCTCCAGGTCGCCAATCCAGCGGCGCACGGCGGCATTGGGCCCCAGCACCCGCCCGGCCAGGAAGACCGGGCGGGCATAACGCAACTCCTTGGCGTAATACTCGGCCTTCTGCCGCAGGCTGGGATTGGGCGAGTTCTTTAACTTCTGGTAGCCCAGCAGCCGCGATTCCAGCACCCGGTAGATGCTCGGACCGAGCCGCTGGAAATCTTCCGCAAAGCACCACCTCTGGATTTCTTCGATGGCCTCGGGCGAGAGCGTCGGGTGTTTGATCATCGTCCGGAATCCATCCGCGCGCCGGTAGAACAATTCCTTGTCGCTGGTGTAAACGTCGTTCAACAAATTGTCCTTGATGATGCGCTCGTAAAAAGGCGTGCCCGGCACCGGTCCGTAAATGAGGAACTGCGCCAGCGCGGGCTTGAGTTTCATCAGCCCGTCCAGTTCCTTGGCGACCACCTCCTGGTTCTGGTAATCAAAGCCCACGATCATGGAGGTCAACACGGTGATGCCGTGCTCGCGAAACTCGGTGAAAATCTCTTCCACGGGGCGCCCTTGCTGCTTGGGGTAATTGGACCGGGTGCCCTCGTAGCCGATCCAGAAGCCGTCAATCCCCATTTCCAGAATCTCTGCCACCGTGTATTGGCTGATGGCTTTGACGCTGGAGAAGGCGAAAATGGACAGCGTCTTGCCCCCTTTGATCACGCAATCCCGAAATTCCATCGCCCGCTTCTTGTTGAGCAGAAAATCCTCATCCAGGATAAGCAGGACCAGGCTTGGATCCATGTCCAGATAACGCCGCGCGACCGCGTAAATGTCCTTCCCCTCGGGGAGCAGCTTGATGTGTTTGCGCGAAAAAAAGTGAGACGTGCAGCAGAAGTCGCAACCATTCGGACAACCCAGCCCCGCAAAAATCTTCCCCGTCCCCGAAACCTTCCATCCGAAAACCCTGAGCCAGCTCACCACCAGCGGCTGCTTGTAGGGCATCGCGATCTCCGGTTCGCCCAGCAGCCGGCGAAAGTAGGCCACGCCTTCCTCGCGGCAGATATGATACGCGTAGGGCTTGAGCACGTCGTCCTTGAGTACGGTGCCGTAGCCGCCCAGCACGATCTGGCTCTGCGGCGCGTATTGGCGGATGAGCGCCACTGTCTCCTTCATCTTGTGCATGACGGCCATCAGGAAGGAAATACCCACGTAGTCGTAGCCTTTCTTGAGCTCCTTGATCAACTCGCGCTTGGAAGGATACTGCAACACCACCGTCGGCACGTCCAGGTTCGCCGCGATGTATTCGAGGGAAAAATGGATGTTGACCGTGCGCGGGCTGAACAAGCCCTGCGCGCGCGTCACCTGGCGGTAAAGCAGTTCATAGCCCACCGAAGGCGCATCCCCGTATTCCGGCCCCATCGGACGGCACACACTCGTCAACAAAACTTTCTTATTCATAGCAACTGGGCAATGGCCTTGCCCGTCGGGGCGGGTCTTGGGTTCTTTGGCACCTTAATTCTCCAGCTTGGCGTTCATGGACATGTTGGCCCGGACCAGCCGCGAAACCAGACAGTTGGTTTTGGCGCGCACGGTCGCGTCAATGAAGCCGCTCTGGGTGACTTTGGGCAGATGGGCGATGACGTCTAAATGCATGTTCATGATGGTCCATCCAGCGGCCAGGCGCTCCAGGGTCACCGTCGAGGTGGTCACGATGTTCACTGCGACCGAATCGGCCAGGCCCAATTCCTTCCACAGCGCCAGGGAGAAGCTGGCCGCGTGCGCGGCGGCAATGAGTTCGACCGGATTGGTGCCGGCGTCTTCCTTGGGCGAAACGCCCGAGGAATAATGCGTCTGGTTGAGCACGCTGCTCTCCGTGCTGACGGCCCGGCTGCAGCCATTGCCGCCGCCGCTCCAGCGGACGGAAGCCTTCCGCATGATTAGTTTCATCCATGTA
>JBEKUQ010000443.1:0-3585 GCA_049514835.1 Verrucomicrobiota bacterium
CGGGTCCCACGGCGCTTCCTCGGTGAAAATGGCCTTGCCATCCACGACCGCCGAGACCTTGTAATCGCTCGCGCCAAGATCAAAACCGATGCGGCAGCCCTTGAGATGGCCGCCCGCCGCCACTTCCATTTCGCGGTGGGCGGGAACTTTTTCCGGCGCGGTCACGACGACCTGCAATTCTTTGCCGTAAGCCGCGCCCATCAAGTCGAAGTCGAATTTCCTCGCCCCGGCTGGCGAGTAGGTTTTGCGGATGAATTCGCCGACAGGCTTTGGCCCGCCGATGATGATTTTCCAGCCGCCGCGCGCCCACAAAAGGAATTTAACGGTGCGCTCGACATAGCGGAGCGTGGCGGCGTCGGCGGCAGGAAACACGCAAGTTTCGTAGCGCGACACCAGACCGCGTTCGCGTTCCAGGCCGATGACCAGCGGCACGGCCTGCCCGGTTTTTCTGGCGGCGGCGAGATAGCAGTGACTGGCCAGGACGGCCGGCTGGAAGGCAGGGTCGAGCGGAGGAACGAAGCTGGGTTCGATGAGCATGGCTATTTGCCTTCGAAATGCTCTTCGATTTCCTCCAGCGTCTTGCCCTTGGTCTCCGGCAGTAAGAAAGCGGCGGTTATGAAATAAACGACGGTGCAGCCGGCAAAGAGGAAAAACATGGTGGCGTAGCCGTGCTTGCCGACCGCGGGCAGGAAGATGGTGGCGATGGTGGTGGAGACGGCCTGGTTGAGGACCAGGGCGATGCTCATGCCGTTGGAGCGGATGCGTGTGGGCATCAACTCGGAAAGTGCCAGCCAGACGCAGACGCCAGGGCCGACGGCGAAGAAGGCCACGAACACAAAAGTGCAGATGGCGGTGAGCCAGCCGTTCCGTGTGCTGGGCACCGGGGTGATGATGGCGTTCTCAATCTTCAGCGGCGCGGTCCGCGATTTATCAAGGCTGGCAAACGGGTTTTTGAAAAATGATTCCACAGAGGTGGTCGGCAGGCTGGCGTTGCGGCTGATGGAAATCTCCGCGCCGGCATCCTCAGACCGCACCACGTGGGAAGCGGAGGTGAAATCACCACAGGAATAGATAACACTCATGGTGACGGGCTTGTCGGCGATGGCCTTGCCGGCCGCACCGGAGCCAGCCAGCAATTCAGCGGCCCTCGCGCTGTCAAATGAGAACCTAACGACCTGATCCTTGACGGGGACGGTCATGCCGTCTGGAGGAACCGTCGTCAATCCATTGACCAATATTACCTTGGCGAGTGACACATTGCTAACCACATCGTTTACCATGGCCTGCACGGCGTCCTTCACGTCCACCCGCAGTTTTTCCGTTTTGTTGAGGATCAACCCTGTGCAGATGAGCGAAACGATCACGCCCCCGGTGCCGAGGGAGAGCAGAAACTTGCGGCCCTTGCGGTCCACCAGCGCGATGGCGCCGATGGTCATGAGGAAGTTGACGACGGTGAAGAGGACATAACCCAAGTGCGCCTGTTTGTCGTTCAGGCCGGCCTGAATGAGGATGTTGGTGTTGTAGAGGATGACGGAGTTGATGCCGGTGGCCTGATTGCAGGCGAGGATGACGCAGGCCAGGACAAACGGAATGACGTATTTGCGGCTCAACAGAGATTCCCTCGCCCTGGTGGAAGAAGACTTCGCCTTTTCAGCCGCGGCGGTTTCTTCCATTTCCTTCAATTCAGTAACCGCCTGTTCCTCACTGCGGGAACGGAGCAGGGCGGCGCGCGCCGCTTCCACCTTCCCGCGCCGATAAAACCAGCGCGGCGATTCGGCGACCATGAAGCTGCCGAGGACGAACAGGATTCCCGGCGGCAACGAAACCCAGAAAATGCTCCGCCAGGCGGTGTCTTTGAAGGCATAGAGCCTGGCAGCATCGCCCAGTTTGGCGATGTCATCCACCTTGAGACTGAAAGCAAAGCCTATCACCGCCGCCGCCACGATGCCCAGCGTCAGCAGCCACTGGAAAACCGCCGTGCCCTTGCCACGGTTGGCGGCGCCCAGACATTCCGCCAGATACAGCGGAATGACCACGCCAATCAAACCGCCGCTGATGCCTTGCAGCAATCTACCAAACACCAGCAGCCCGTAGCCCTGCGCCAGCGCGATCATCGGAACGCTGACGACGAAAAGAATTCCACTAGCGGCCATCAGTTTTTTCCGGCCCAGCAAATCCGCCAGCATCCCGGCGAACAGCGTCGAGATCACGCTGCCCAGCAGCACCGCCGCGACGATGAAGGAAAGCTGGCCGGCGTTGAGCGTCTGGCCGGTCGCCGCGTCTTTGAACGTGGCCTCCAAATAGGGCAGCGCCCCGGCGATGATGCCGACGTCAATGCCATAAAGCAGGCCGCCCAAGCCGGCGACCAACAGGAGAAAACGATTGTAGGCGGCCAGACTGAAGCCGGCGGGTTGGGTTGCGGCGGACGCGGGGTTGGTGGCGTTCATTTTGGCGTTTGGTTTTCAGATGACATCTTCATCGGGAGCACGCCTGAAGGTCTTGCCCGCCAGTGGAAAAGGCAACGCTAAATTTGACCGCGGCTCCTGCTAGACCGGAGCGGGGACGCGCTGCGGAGCCGATTCGCCCAGCCAGTTTTTGGCCATGTTGTCCAGCGCCTTGATCCAAAGTGGATGGGTGTTTAGACAAGGGAGCAAAGTCAATTCCCCGCCGCCGGCCGCGTGAAAAGTCTCGCGCCCGCGCAGGCCGATTTCTTCCAGGGTTTCCAGGCAGTCCGACACAAAGGATGGGCAGATGACCAGCAGCTTCCTGATGCCGGCCCTGGCCAGCCCCGTAATGACCTGGTCGGTGTAGGGCTTAAGCCACGGCTCGCGGCCCAAACGGGATTGAAAGGCGATGGAGTGCATGTGTTTTGGAATGGAGGCCGTGCGCACAAATTCCTCCACCGTTTTGAAACATTGCGCCCGATAGCAGGTGCCAATGACCGGACAGTCCTGGCCGCAGCAATCTCTTTTCGCCAGGCAATGGCGGCCGGTGGGGTCGGACTTGTGCAAATGTCTCTCCGGTATGCCGTGAAAACTGAAAAGCAAGTGGTCGTAATCCTCTTTCAAATAGTCTGCGGCGCTGGCCGTCATGGCCCGGATGTAATCGGGATGATTGTAATAGGGCGGGGCGACCGTGAGCGAGATGTGCGGCGCTTGGCTGGCCATGACTTCCCGCACCCGCTCCACCGCCGTTTCAAAACTGGACATGGCATAGTGCGGAAACAGCGGGATGAGCAGCACCTCTTCGACGCCCTGGTTCCTCAAGTTGCCAATGGCATCGGGGATGGACGGCTTGCCATAACGCATCGCCAGTTCCACCGTCATTCCGGCGCGCTCTTGCAGTGCTTGCCGCACCTTGCGGCTCGTCGCCACCAGCGGCGAGCCTTCGGACATCCAGATTTTTTCGTAGGCCTCGGCCGATTGCGCGGCGCGCCGGGGCAAGATGGCCAGATGCACCAGGCTCCAACGCATCGGATAAATCATGTCCAGGACGCGGGCATCCATGAGGAATTCACCCAGATAGGCCCGCACATCCGGGACGGAGGGCGAATCGGGCGAGCCCAGATTGACGAGAAGCACGGCT
>JBEKUQ010000444.1:0-3584 GCA_049514835.1 Verrucomicrobiota bacterium
ATAAAAACAACTGGATTGGCCCTCGACCAGCAGCGGTTCGGCGGCCGAGGCGGAAAGGGTTTGCAGGATGGCCGGAAAGACCTCGACCTCCAGCGCCGCCTCGCAGGAGGGGCAGGGGAAGAATCGGCCCGTGTTAAAAGGGTCGGGGTACAGAATCGCCTGGCACTTGCCGCATTTGACCAGACTGGATTCCATCGGTGGTTATATTCGAATGACGCGCGTGGCGCAGACGCGGTCATGCAGGCCGCGCTTTTCAGAATCCCAGGCTATCATGAGAAAGCCGATGCACAGGCACAGGGAACTGAGTATTTGCGCAAAGTAACGTCCGCACGCCTTCCCGTAGCTCACCGGTGAGCCGTCCGGGTTGACGATGCGGAGCCGGGCCGCCATCTTTCCCGGAGTCGCCCCGAATTTGCCCACGAAAAAGGTGTAGTAGCTGGCGACCACCAGAATGTTGATGGGGGCGGAGATCAAGGACGCGACGAGGTTCGTCTCCCAGGGATTGACCGGCGCGCCGAGCATGACTCGAATCAACATGGACAAGGGCACCAAGACAATTTCCAGCAGGATGCAGTCGAGTAAATAGGCCAGCAACCGAATCCAAAAACCGGCATAATTCAGCGCCACCTGGAGGCTCACCCCTTCCTTGACCTTTTGCAGAAAGACCGGTTTGCAGGCGGCGCAGATGAACTGGTTGCCGTGGCGGATGACCTCCTCGGGCGGGAAGGCCCGTCCGCATTCGGCGCAGAGCACCTGGCCCGGCGGCGCGGAGACGGCGCCGGGCGCTGCGCCCATCGCGCTGACGACCTGCCCGTAAGGCAGCCACTCCGCCATGCCCTCGTGCCAGACCAGTGTGTTGTGGCCGATTCTTCCGCCGCGCACCAGCGCCTCGAAGTCGGCGTCGGCAACCGGGCCTCGCTGCTCGGAGCCTTCAAGGTAGTGCCAGTTCATAAGATGGGTTGCTCTTGCTTTTGTCGGCGGCCAGCCTATGGGTGTCGGGGCATCAGGTAAAGTCTGTTCTTCGTGGAATTGTGGAATCGCATTCCAATTCGGATGCCGCGGTTGGCGGTCCCTCTTAATCCTAATCTTAATCCTAATCTTAATCTTCCTCCAGAATTCCAGCGGTAGAGGCATGAGCCCCGGGAACTCTCTCCGACCGCGTCGCCAAAGTGGTGGACGCCCGCCAGCCAGGCGAGGCATCGGAGCAATGTTTTCCAATAACAAATGACAAATTCTCAATGACCAATTCACAATCGAGCTGTCCGAAATCTTGAGGTACTGTTTCGCAGGAGGGGCGATTAAAATTAAGATTACGAGGGGAAGCCAAAAGCACGAAACGCTCCCTGGGATGGACAAGGATGACTTGCGCCCAGGGCGGATCGGAGCTATGTATTATACCGCAGTTGCCGCGCGCTTTCAAACCGCCGGTTCGTTCAGGTAACGTTATTGGAAAGGATTCATTATGATGACACGACGAGAAGCCATTCAGAAAACCATCTTCGCCACCGCCGCATTGTCCGCCGGCGCCATGGCCGCCCAAAACCAGCCCGGCTTGATGCCGCCGCCCCCGGCCGCCGGTCCCGCCGGCCCGTTCAAATTGCCGCCCCTGCCTTACCCCTACGACGCGCTCGAGCCTTATCTTGACGCGCAGACCATGCAAATTCATCACGACAGACACCACGCCGCCTATGTCGCCAACCTGAACAAGGCCGTGTCGGGGCATCCTGATCTCGCCGGCAAAAGCGTCGAGGAATTGGTCGCAGCCTGGGAAAAACTGCCGGAGGACATCCGCATCGCCGTCCGCAACAACGGCGGCGGACACCTCAACCATTCCGCCTTCTGGCTGATGCTCAAGAAAGACGGCGGCAGCCAGCCCAAGGGCCAACTGGCGGCGGCGATGGATCGCGACCTCGGCGGTTTTGACAAGTTCAAGACGGCCTTTACCGACGCCGCCACCAAAGTCTTCGGCAGCGGCTGGGCCTGGCTGTGTTTGGACGGCAGGACGCTCAAGGTCGAATCCACGCCCAACCAGGACTCAGTGATCACGGCGGGGAAAGTTCCGCTCCTGGGGATTGACGTCTGGGAACATGCCTACTACTTGAAATATCAAAACCGGCGCCCGGAGTACATCGCGGCCTTCTTCAACGTCATTAACTGGGACACCGTGGCCGAAAAGTTCAAAGTGTAGCAGTCCTTCCCAACCCTCGCCCGCGGGAGCGGGAGAGGGTGGCGAAGCCGGGTGAGGGCGCGCAGGCTCGCGCTCTCATCTTCCCAACCCTCGCCCGCGGGAGCGGGAGAGGGTGGCGAAGCCGGGTGAGGGCGCGCAGGCTCGCGCTCTGAAATTCCCAATCCGCAATCCTTTGAACCTTTTGTTGCTTCCCGCATTCTACTGGATGTAAATGCTGGTAGTGGCTGAACGCGAACAACTGCCCGTGGAGCAGGCCAAAGCCGGAGAACCGGACGCTTGGAGCGTTCTGTTTCGGCGCTACCAATTGCCTTTGTATGTTTATGTCTTCGAATTGGTCCGCGACGAGCAAACGAGCCTGGACATCGTTCAGGAGTCCTTCCTTGCCGCCGTCCGCCACATCGGCAGCCTCCGCGATGACTCCAAATTCGGCGGCTGGCTTTTCGGCATCGCCCACCAAAAATGCCTGCAATCCTGGCGCCTACAGAATCGCGCCGCCGCCTGGCGCGATGAAATCGCCGAACCCACTCCCGATCTGGACGACCGCCCCGACGAATTGCTCATCCGGCGCGAACAGGAGGCCCAGTTTATGAGCCTCGTCAATCAACTTCCGCCGCCGCAACGCTCCGTCTTGCTGCTCCATTTTGTCGAGGATTTCTCGCTGGAACATATCGCCGAAATCACCGGCGCGCCCCTGGGCACGGTCAAATCGCGCCTGTATTACGCCAAAAGCGCCCTGCGAAAACTCCTGGAGGAGAACCGCCCATGAAAACACCCCGCGAAGTTCTATTGCAACAACACCAGGCCGCCGCGCCAAAGCTGGACGCCATCCGCGCCGCTGTGGTCGCCGCACTGGCCCGTCCGCCGTCGCGCGAAACCATTTCCTGGCGCGATTTGGTGCGCTCGCTGCGCTGGCATCTCGCCGCCATCAGCGCGGTGTGGGCGCTGGTGGGTATTTTGAACTTGTCTGCCTCGCCGGGCCAGGTGGCGATGATTCCTAGTGATAAGATCCCGACGCCGCAGCAACTTTGGACATCTTTGCGGGAGAACCGCCGGCTCCTCCTGGAATACAGCGATGCCCCGGTGGTGGAAGCGGCGGCGCCGGCGCCGGGACGCCGCAGTCAAATCGCCGTGCAAAGAGAGGTGGTTTAACGGCGAGGGTAGAAAATGGCCGGGTAAAAAGCGGTAGGGCGGGACTCCGTCGAGCCGTGACTTCATTCCTGGCAATCGAGTCACGCCCCGCCGCCAAAGACTGAAAGAGGGCGTAGGAAGAATTCTTCAGAGGTAGGGGCGTCGCGCTGCGACGCCCGGACGGCGCAGCGCGCCGTCCCTACCGGGAAAATGAAGAATTCTGTCCTGTGTCCAAACTGAAACAAGACGAGGCATATTATGAACGATC
>JBEKUQ010000445.1:0-3562 GCA_049514835.1 Verrucomicrobiota bacterium
GCGGTAATGGGGACGCCGATGGAGGAACCGGCGACCGATTGTGACTGAGGAATAAACTGGCCGGGACTGTCGTAGCCGACGAATTCCGGCAAACTGGGCATCAAGGACATTTCGATGGAATAGCCGTCGGCGCCAATGGAGGGGAGGACATCCAGGACCGGCCCGGCGTTGAAAGGAGTGGTGCTGTAGCTGGAGGAGGCGGCGACGGCGGAACTGGAGGAGAGGCCGCCGGCGGCCGTGGTGGTGCCAACCCCGCCCGCGGCGGTGGAGCCGAGGCTGACGGAGGTGACGACGAGGATAATGTCTTGCACCTCGATATGGGCCTGGCGCCCGCTCTGGGTGGTGACCCTGGGCGCGGAGAGGACATCCGATCCAGCGCGTTGCTCAATGGCCTGAACGGCCAGGCGGAATTGAGGTTCGGTCAAGATGCCGGTGATGGTGGCCAAGGTGGGGAGCGCTGGGGCGCTGGAGGGAGCGTATGGGGAGGAGTTGCGCAAGGCCGAGCCGGTGAGACTGCCGTCCGAAGCCGAGGCCGGGAGGGCGTTGGCGGCATTGGCCCCCGGGAAGATGCCGGAAGGATTGGCGGTGGTGGGGGGAGCCTGGAAGGAAGGGGCGGTGCCGGCCTGAGCGCCGATGGCGCCGTTGTTGAGGGTCATGTTACCCACGGCCCACTGAAAGCCCAGGCCCTTGGTATCCACTTGTTCGACCGAGGCGAACTTGGCGTCAATCTGCACCAGAGGGGAAGGCTTGTTGAGCAACTGGATGACCCGTTCCACGGTATCGAGATCCTGCGTGGTCGCGCGGATCAGAATATCGCCCGTGCGCGCATTAAAGAAAGCAAAGCCGCCGTTGTTGGTCAAGATGATGCCCATGCTGCGAAAGTAGTTGATGACCAAGAAATTGTCATTAGTAGTGAAGTTGGTGGCGGTGATATAAGGCATATTAAAGCCGTTGCCTACAGGATAGCTGACGGTCCCCGGGTAAGATGAACCACCGCCGATGCCGCCGCCCCCCCCGCCAATGCCACCGCCGATGCCGCCACCGATCCCTCCGCCGATGCCGCCGCCGATGCCACCGCCAATGCCACCCAAACCGCCCCCACCAATCCCCCCGATGCCGCCACCGCCAAGGCCGCCACCGCCGAAGCTGCTGGAGCTGTTGCCGCCGCCGCCAGCCCCGCCACCCGTGGTGCCACCGGAGGAGTAAATGAGGCCAGAAGAGACGCCGAACAGGCCCTGCAAAAACGTATCGGGGTTGACATGGTAGGTCCGGGTTTCCATCGAAGCCAATTCAGGAGGCTTGACGAAGAACCAAACGGCGTAATCCGCCACGGTGTAAGTCAGGCCGTTGGGAGCGTCGGACAATTGACAAATCGCATCCAAGGTCTCCAACAAGGTCAGGTTGTTGAGCGGGGGGTTGATTCTGATCTGAATGAGACTGGCATCCACGGCCGGGGCCGTCGGAGCGGTGACATCCACCGCGCTCTGGGAGAAGACGCCGCCGCGGGGATTGTACATGAAGTTGATGCCAACATTCTCAAGGTCGTTGGACTTGGAAATATTTTTGAGTTTGCGCAGGACTTCGGTCAGGGGCAGGCCCTGTTCGAAATCGGAGGGCAAGTCCGCCAGCTTGATCTGCTGAAGTTTGCGCATGATGACCTGGCGGCCGGGGCTGGTGTAAACGATTTTGTTGGTGGCGAAAGGGTTGCCTGGATGGGGCAGTTTAGAGGCGGTGGTGGAAAGCAGCCACATTCGCTCGACCGCTTCCAGTTCGGTTTTGGTGTCGCGCTCGCGGTCGCGGGCGTCGTTGAGGTAGCGGGCTTCCTTGAGGAGATCCAAATAGTAAGGGGCGGCCACGTTGGCCGGATCAATGGCCAGGGCCTGCAAGAGGATCTTCTCCGCCTCGTCCAGCCTGCCCATTTCGTAAAGGAGCCTGCCGTTCTGCACCATGGTGGCGACCTGCCTGTTGGTCATTTGTATGAGTGGAATCATGTTGAGCACGTCCGGGCTGGGCACATGGCCCAGGTCTGCCGCCGCCCGCAAGTCAATTTCCTTCTTAAGGATCCGCAACTTTTCGTTGGTGGGATCGTACTTGAGGGCGGCGTTGACTTGATCGGTGGCGGCGGCGGTCTCGCCCCGGAGCATGTATTGGCGGGCCAGCAATTCGCGCGTCTCATCCAGACCGGCCAAGACCGCCTTCTTCTCCTCCTCGACCCTGGCATTGCCGACCTGGAGGTTGTCAAAGTTGGTGGCGGCATCCTGGTAGAGCTTGGCGGCGTTGAGAATCTCGTTGCGCTTCCTGGCGGCGTCGGCCGCCTGTAGCGTGGTTTCCATGTCCAGGGTCGCGGCCTGGCGGCGGACGGCTTCCTCCTGGGCCGTTTGAATGGCGTCGGGGGCGTTGGTCTGGGCGTGCAAGGAGAAGGCCAGGAAGAAAACGAGGCTGGCGGTGATTTGGGATGCTGGTCTCATGGTGTGTTTGGCTTTGGAATTAACTGTCTCGGCTTAATGACCGCCACTCCAATCCCTTTCTTCCCTTTTCAAGGTGCGGTCCTGCAGTGTAACGGCATTGGTGGTGATGGCAACGATTTTCCACGGCTCCCCCGAAAGCCTCAATCGGTCCCCAACGTGCTGTTTGTTGAACACGTTGTTGGTGTCGGACGCGTTGTACTTCATGTCCGCCTCATACATTTCCACCCGTTTGTAGGGATCCGCCGCGGTGAGTGTCACGGTTTCTTTGGTATCGGGAATGAGTATTTGGATCTTTGGCGGGTTTTGGAAAGCATCATTGGTGCCAACGATCACGCAAGGGTAGGGCGCGGTTTTCGGACCCTTGTCGCCGAAGCTGGGAAAAAAGCTCCGCTCCGGGCCAAAGGGATGCCTGGCCACCAGGTTAAAACTCTCGCCGGCCTGGCGTTCCAGCCGGATGGTAAAATAGAGGGGCCGGATGTCGGTCACGGTCACGGCGCTGGGGCCTTCCTTGATCTGTTTGAAGAGGCGGCCGTCGCGGGCCAGCTTCCAGGTGACCGGATTAAACAGATTATGCTCGCCGCTGAAGGCGATGGTAGGGGCATCGGTCATGTTCTTGAGGGTGGTGCGCAACGGGGTCAAATCGGGACTGGTCCACGGCTTGGCCGTGGGGGCTTTGCCGGCGGCGGGGCCGGTCTGGGTTTTGGCCCGGGTCACCGCGTCGAACAACCAAAAAGCCGCCGCGCCCAGCCCGGCCAGCACGGCGCTCAGGATGATCTTTTCGAAATGCCTCTTTAAGAATTGCATCACTTGAACTTGTCCACGTCCACCGACAACGTGATGTAGAGCAATTGCTCGCGCTCCACCGTGACCGGCCCGCCCCCGCCCGGCCGGCTGTTGCGCCACTGGGTCAAGGCGTCCAACGCCCGCTGATAAGCCATGACCTGGGCATTGTATTTCTTGAGGGCGGCCTCGCGCGCGGCCGGATTCACCCGGCCCGTCAGCATCTGGGGCGGGTCGCCCGGCGGGGGCGGCAGCGGGGGCGCCCCCTCTTCGTCGGCCTCCTGGACGGCCTGATCCATGGTCCTGGGGCCGGC
>JBEKUQ010000446.1:0-3536 GCA_049514835.1 Verrucomicrobiota bacterium
CCGGAACTCGCCCAGCACTTCCGGCACGAAACACATCCCATGGCGGAAAGCGATGGCGAACAAGGCAAACCAGTCGCAATGCCAGCGCAGGGGCACCTGGTATTTGCCGGCCTGAAGAAAGGCCGCACGCCGCCACACCACGGCGGTGCCAAAGACAAGAAACCGATCCTGCCGCACCAGTTGCACCACTTTGGGGGGCGGCAGATAGCAAGGGACGTTGGTGATATGAAGGCCGAAATTGTAACTTAAATGGCTGTCCGTATCCACCATGCGGCAGATGGCGGCGCACAAGCCGGCCTGGGGATGGCCGGCCAGCAAGCGCAGAGTTTTTTCAAAGAAACCGGGCATGAGTTCATCGTCGGCGCCCGGGAGGCAGACAAATTCCCCCCTGGCCAGATCCACGCCGCGGTTGACCGTTCCCATGAAGCCTTGATTGACCGGGTTTCGATAAACGCGGAGCGAGGGATACTGGCGGGCCAGACCTTCCAGAACCTCCACGCTGTTGTCGGTGGATGCGTCATCAATGACGATGATTTCCTCCGCCGGGACCGACTGAGTGGCAATGGCGCGGAGGCAGGCGGGGAGGTAGCGCGAGTGATTGTAATTGGGGACGATAACGGAGAGGGACGGCAGTTTCATGCGTCAATGCCGGGAGGCGAAACCACGACCCGTGCTCCGATTCTTCTGTTCCATGAACGGGATTCTGGCAGAAGCCGGCGTTGGGATCAAGGCAGGTCCAGGCAGAAGAACGGGAGGGCGTTGGTCCGGAAGGAAACGGAGTTGGTGCTGCCACGCTGGATCCAGGCTTCAATGGTCAATTATTCTGACTTCGGGCAGCGGGAGGATGAAACGCCCGCCCTGGGCGGTGAAATCCTGGTGCTTCTTCAGAATAGGACCGGCGTACTGCCAGGCGAGCACGATCGCCTGCCCGGCGTTCTGCCCGCGCAAGGCCGCCGCCGGAAAAACCGGGAGATGATGTCCTGGACTGAAAAGCCCGTGGCGGGAAACATTGTCATCCACGAGAAAACTCAAAAACGGGCCGAGTTCGAAATGATAAACGAGGGTGGTGACGGTCGCGGAAGCGCCGAATCCGGCAATTTTCTGGCCGTCAGACTTGAGCTGGCGCAGCAACTGCAGCAACTCGTTCTTGACGCGCTGGAGGTCCGCGGAGAAGTTTTTGAAGACATCCAGTTTCATCAACCCCAGGGATTCCTCCTCCCTCTGCAGGGCCTCCACGACCGGCATAATGCGGCGAGGCCCGCCCTGGCGTTGCACCAGGCCCCGGAGGGAGCCGCCCTTGTTGGGCAATCGTTCGACGTCAATAAACTCCAGGCCGTGGCGGGCAAAAAAAACGGCCAGCGGCTTGACCGAATGATAGCAGAGATGTTCGTGGTAAACGGTATCGAAGAGTTTTTTTTGCAGAATATCGGCCAGGTAGGAGACTTCAAAAACAAACACGCCATCGTCAGCCAACAGTTCCCGGATGCCCTCGGCCATCTCCGGCAGGTTGTCCGAGTGGGCGAACACGTTGTTGGCGGTGACGATGGCGGCGGCGCCGTTTTCCCGCCGGAGGCGCCGCGCCAACGCGAGATCGAAGAAGGCCGGGATGGTGGGCACGCCGTCCGCGGTGGCGCGTTTCGCTATTTCGACGGCGGGATCTATGCCCGCGACGCGCAGGCCGCGCGCCTGGAAGAACTTCAAAAGAGTTCCGTCGTTGCTGCCGATGTCCACCGCCAGCGAATTCTGCCGGAAGGTGAAGCGCGCGAGAATCTGATCGGCATAACCGCGAAAATGTTCCACTAATCCGAGCGAAATGGAGGTGGTGTAAATGTAGTTGCCAAACAAGATGCCCGGATCCACCACCTCCAGCAATTGCACATGGCCGCAATCGGCGCACAGATACAAATCCAAGGGGTAAAGTTCCTGCTCCTCCCGCAAACGGTCCGCCGGGACATAGGCGTCGGCCACCGGGGAAGCCTTGATCGGGACGGCCAAATCCAATTTTGTGCTGTCACACAAACGGCAGGTGCGGCGTTGGGTGGACGTTTTCATGGCCTCTCAGATTCCGGCGATCTTTCGTGCCAGCGATTCCTGGGACAACAGAGAAACCCCGCCGTCCACGGTAATCCGTTGTCCCGTGACGAAGGAGGACTGGGGACTGCAAAGGAAACTGATGACATGGGCGATGTCCAGGGCGTTGCCCATGCGGCCGAGCGGAACGACCTGTTGGAACAAGTTGCGCAATTTTTCGTTTTGGGCGTAGAAGGCCTCATTTTCCTGTTTAATGAAGGTGCATGGGGAAACGCAATTAACGCGAATTCTCCCGGGGGCCAGCGCCACGGCAAAATAACGCGCCAGATGCCACAAGCCGGCTTTCGCCACATGATAACTGGCGGGCTGACCCTCTGCGATGAAGGTGTCCGCAATGGAACTGACGACGACAATGGAGTGGTCCGCCGCATCGCTGAATTGCCCGGCCAAGGCTTCGATTATTTCCTTGGTCGCGGTCAGCGAGGTTTCGATTTCCCCGATCCACTTGTCGCCTTCGCCCTTGAACCGCTGCAGGAAAACCAGGTTGTCGAGCCGTCCGTTCGTGGCGATGATCTCCGCCAGAGTGGATTGGGTCGCTGTCTTGTTGGTCACGTCCACCGCCCAACAGGAAACATGCTTGCGGGCGCGGGCGTCCTCGGACGGCGGCCTTTTTCCGACCACAGAAACGGCGTGGCCTTGATCGGAAAACATCCGGACCAGTTCCCGGCCAAGGCCGCGCGTCCCGCCGATAATCAAGCTGTGCTGGCTCATGAGAGGAAAGAGAAGCCTGGGTCAGGCCGTGTTTTGAAAACTGGCCACGGCGGACGCCAGGCGCGCCATATACGCGCGGGAGCCTGCGCCATCCTCCTCCGCTGGCGCCCAATCCGCCAAGATCGCGTCGGCCTTGCGGAAGGGTCCGTTGGTCGTTTCGTGGATGATCAAGAGCCCGGTGCGGATGAGCAGGGTGTGAAAAACGGGCGAGGACAGGCGATAGTAGAAGTTTCTGCCGGAAGCCGCGTCGCCCAGGGGAATGATCTCCGCAAGGCCGCCGTGCTCGTCAAAGGCCACCACGTCCGCCATACCCTCGATCACATGGAACGATTCCGTCTTGCCCAGATGTTTGTGGGGCCGGATGTAAGTGTCCCGGGCCAGGGCAATGATCATTTCATGGAGCAAATCGCCGCTGTGGGCATGGGCGCACAGGCGGACGCGGCCGCGTGGAGACAGGGCCGCCTTTTCCTTGAGAAACGCCAGTTCGGGCGGGCCGATTTTCACAATCGGCTCGTCGGCCACGAACACCTCGCGGTTGATCTCCTTCAAGCGCATGGCGGGAAATCATGGGTCATGGTTGCGAAATCCCTTTCCTGATGTTCGCAGCCACCACGGGAATTCGCTCCCGCACCAGGATCTTGGGCGCCCACCCCGTCAGTCGGGCGGCTTTGGCAATATCAAAGGCGAAACCATAATCCCCGCCGGGAGCGGCTTCCACCTTCACATCCGGATTG
>JBEKUQ010000447.1:0-3535 GCA_049514835.1 Verrucomicrobiota bacterium
ATTCCCAATTCCTCCTATGTCAGGTCACAGCCGATGGGCCAAAGTGAAGCATTTCAAGGGCGCGATTGACGCCAAGCGCGGGAGAATCTTCTCCAAGCTCGGCAAGGAAATCACCATCGCCGTCAAGCTGGCCGGCAGCGATCCGGAAATGAATCCGCGCCTGCGCATGGTCCTCCTCAAATCCCGCGCCGCCAACATGCCCAACGACAACATCGAGCGCGCCATCAAACGGGGCGGCGGCGATGGCGCGGGCCTCAATTACGATGACCTCACTTACGAGGTCTTTGGCCCGCACGGCGTGGCCATCCTCTTGGAATTGAGCACCGACAACAAGAATCGCACCGCCGCGGAAATCCGCAGTCTTCTCACCAAGCACGGCGGCTCCATCGCCACCACCGGCTCCGTCAGCCGGCTCTTTCATCGAAAGGGCCAGATCATTGTCGCGCGCGAGGCCGCCGAGGAAGACCCCCTCATGGAAGCCGCGCTCGATGCCGGCGCGGAAGATTTCAAGACCGACCCCCACGGCTACGAAATCCTCACCGATCCCGCCCACTTCGAAGCCGTCCATCAGGCCGTCGAGGCCAAGGGCATCAAGCCCGCCGCCGCCGAAGTGACCTGGATTCCCACCCTGACCATCCCTTTGTCCGCCGGCAAGGCCGCGGACGACGTGACCCGCCTGCTCGATTTGTTGGAAGATCACGAGGACGTCAAAGACGTCCATTCCAACGCCGAATTCCCCGACGAGCCCCAGTGACTTTTCAGGAACCCCTGTTCCGGGGAGCACATGCGCCCTCGCATGTTGCCGTCGGCGCCCTCGCCGACCGCTTCCCTTCATCCGCTGGGTGGCACGACCGACTCGGTCGTCCCCGTCGGCGACTCGCCGACGGAATTGTCCAGCCCAATATCTTAAGTATCAGGCAAACTGGCTTGCGTCTCGGTTGGCCTTACGCACACTAATGTTCTTCCAGCCCGGTACACGCGTTACACCGGTTACAGCGTTACACTCGTTGTGGCAGAAGCACTTACGTATCATCCACCCGTTACAATCGCGTTACATGCCGTTACAACCACCCTTTTTGCTTTCTTTCTCCTCTTTGATTATGCCCTGCTCTTGTTCTGACTACTCGGTCGCCCCCGTCGGCGACTCGCCGACGGAATCCTCGTTCTGGGGAGCGCACGCGCCCTCGCGTGCAGCAGGTCGCGCCTCGCGGCCCGCACCAGAATCCACACAAGTTTACATGCGTCTGCCCTGCCATCCCTCCGGCCCTTGACTTCATTTAGCATTTAGCATTTTTTCGCGGTTGACATTCCTACCTTAAATCCTATAATATCTTCCGTGTGCATAGGAACGCACAGCGCCGCCGCCGGTGGTCAAGCCTCCCCCCAAGGAAGCCGCCCCCTGCTTTGCCCCGTTTCTTTCACCATTCAAAATTCAAAATTCTCAATTCCCCCCTTCCCAATCAGGCCAAATCAGGGCTAATCAAGGCTGATCAAGGTAAAAAATGAACAACTTCGCCATTATTCCACCTCGCCGCAGCCTCTTGCCGCGTCGTCTCCTCCAATTTGCCGCAACAGCGAGGAATCACCCAATTTCAAGACGATTCTTTCCGCAAGGAACACAAAGAACTCAAGGAGAAGAGCTTACAACTTTTCTTCTTCGCGGCCTTTGCACTTCAATACGCCAGAGTCGCTCATTTTTGCGAAGATTTTACCACGGATTTCACGGATTTCACGGATGAAGACTTTGCTGTCCGAATCAATTCCCTATCCGTGCCATCCGTGCCATCCGTGGTTCAATTCCTTTTGGTTGCGGCCTTGCCGCGCTGTGATCTTTGCGGTTGGCCTCTTTCCGTTTGCGCCTGTCAGAAACCCCCGCTTTGCCAACCGCCCTGTCCAAAACCCCATGCAGCCGGAAGGAAGGCCCGTCAAAGGCGAAATCCGCCCCAAGGCGCAATTTCGCCAAAATTCCCTGTTGACTTCGCGCCGTTCTTTGGTAGTTTCACCGCTCCTTTGATGGTTACTGGATGAAAACGTATTTGCCTAAAATCAACCTGGATCAGCGCAAGTGGCATGTCATTGATGCCAATGGCGTCATCCTGGGCCGCCTCGCCGCCCAGGTCGCCAACATTCTGCGCGGGAAAAACAAACCCGTCTATACCTCCCACCTCGATGCCGGCGACTTCGTCATCGTCATCAACGCGGAAAAAATCCGCCTCACCGGCAAAAAGGAGACCGCCAAGGAATTCATGACCTATTCCGGCTGGAAAGGCGGCGAAAAATACACCTCCGTCGCCCAGGTCCGCGCCCGCCACCCGGAAAAACTCATCACCCACGCCGTGCGCGGCATGGTCCCCAAGAACCGCCTTGGCCGCGTCCTCATGACCAAACTCAAAGTCTATAAAGGCGCCTCCCACCCGCACGCCGCCCAGCAACCGGCCACCCTCGCCCCCGCCTCCTAAAATCCTAATCTTACTCTTAATCTTACTCTTAATCCTCCTGATCTTAATCTTAATCCAACCCACCCTTCTTATCATGGCAGAGACCAAAGAATTCCGCGGCACTGGACGCCGCAAAACCGCCGTTGCCAGGGTCCGCCTCGCCTCCGGCTCGGGCAAAATCGTCGTCAACGGTCGCCCCTTTGAAGCCTATTTCGGCCTCGAAGCCCTCCGCACCGCCGCCACTCTGCCCCTCAGCCTCACTGAATCCGCCGCCAAATTCGATGTCCATGTCAACGTCGCCGGCGGCGGCCCGGCCGGCCAGGCGGGCGCCGTTCGCCTCGGCATCGCCCGCGCCTTGCTCCATGTGGACGCCGCCCTCCGCTCCGTCCTCAAAACCGCCGGCTGTCTCACCCGCGATCCCCGCATGAGAGAGCGCAAGAAATACGGCCAGCCCGGCGCCCGCAAACGCTTCCAATACAGCAAGCGTTAATTCCTTTGCGGAGGGCAGTTGGCGGATGAAAACGTCTTGACCGCGCTGCGGGAATCACATCGTATGAACCCGGTGAAAGTCGGCATTGTTGGCGCCTCCGGTTATTCCGGCGAGGAGTTGGTGCGCCTGCTCCTGCAGCATCCCGGCGCGGAGCTGGCCGCCGTCACCTCCCGCCAGTTTGCCGGCCAAACCGTCGCCCAGGTCTTTCCCAAATTCGCCCATCAACCCCGCGCCAAAATCCTCCGTTTCAGCGAACCCAGGGCCGAACTGCTGGCCAAAGCCGCCCCCGTCATTTTCCTCGCCCTGCCCCATGGCGTCGCCGCCGAATTTGCCGCGCCCCTCCTGGACCTTGGCTGCCGGGTCATTGATTTAAGCGCCGATTTCAGGCTTCAAAACCCCGCCACTTACAAGGAATTCTACGGCCACGACCATCCCGCCCCGGAACTCCTGAAAAAATCCGTCTATGGCCTGCCGGAAATCCACCGGGCGCGCATCAAAAACGCCTCCCTCATCGCCTCGCCCGGCTGTTATCCCACCAGCATTTTGCTGCCGCTCATCCCGCTCCTGCAGGCCCGCCTGGTGCAACCCAATAACATCATTGCCGACT
>JBEKUQ010000448.1:0-3534 GCA_049514835.1 Verrucomicrobiota bacterium
GGCGGCGGAAAAACCGGACAAGAATTGATGCTGTCTTCTGCCGCAACACGCTCCCAATGGACCTGTTGGGTGTAACGCCGCCATCACTTCGTCGAGCGCAAGATGCGCCGCCTCAGACGAGGCCGGCGGACACCTCCTCAAAAAATCGGCGATTTCCCTTTGACAACGTCGTCTTAAACCGCTTTGAGTTAATATGAGTTCAGGATCAACAACAAACCGTCACCCGAAAGAGGAAAAGATTATGTCAATGTCCCGTCGCAAATTTTTGGGAGCGGCCACCGCCGCCTCCGCCACCCTGGCGCTGAAGTCGTCGCCGTCGCCAGCGGCCACGCCGCCTCCTCAGACCAAAGTCGAAAGCCTGATCCGCACCGGGCAAGGGATGGCCCCCGGTTCGGTGGCGATTCCGTCGAGCATGGGGATGGGTTCGGGGGCGCCGCGTGGGGGCATCGGCACAGGGTTCCTCGAAATCCGGCCGGATGGATGTTTTTATGAGTGGCAAATCCTGAATTCGGGCGGTTGGGCGGGAGGCGGCGGCGGCGGTGGCGGCCGGAGAGGTGGCGGAGCATCTGGCGCCGCGGCGGGAGTGGCGCCGAATCTTCGTTTTTTGTTGTGGGCGGGCAAACCGGACGGGAGCGCGCAGCAACTGCGGCGCCTGTATCTGCGGTCCAATGAGAACGACCTCTATTCGATGGGCTATGTGCAGGACGTGGAGGCGATAGATTACGAGGCGTGGTATCCCATGACGACGCTGCATTACCGCGACGGCACATTGCCAGTGCAGGCGAGCGCCACGGCTTTTTCGCCTTTCATGCCGGGCAAAACCCGCGAGTCGGCCACGCCGGGCTTTCATCTGGTCTTCACACTGGAAAACACCTCCAAGCAGACGGTGCAGGCGACGTTGCTTTCGGTGATGGACAATCCGGTGGTTTCGACGCTGGCGGAGCGTCAACTAAAGAATACGCTGCGCCACGATGGGTCTTCGACCAGTTTGCTCATGCATACGGAGGCGCAAGAACCGAGATGGGACCAGGGCAGCCTTTGTTTGAGCGTGACGGGCGGGAACCATGCATGGATCAGCGGCACCTTCCGGCAATTCGCTCTGCCGGGAATGTATGGTTGGAATTCGTCGCGGGTGCATGCGATGGATCTGGACCTGCTGCAGGATTTCTTCAAGACCGGGCGTCTGCCGAACACGGAAGCGGAAAGCGATCCGGCGCAGACTTTCAAATTGACAGCGGCTGAAATCGACGAGCTGCCCGGCGACCAGTTGAAGAACTGGATCAAGCAATTGTCGGGGGATGCCTTGTGCCGGCGGGTCATTGCCGAAGCGCGCGCGGCCGATCCCGGCGGCGCGGACGGCGATCCGCAGAACAAGATGTTGCTGCGGGAAATCGCCAGCAACCTTTCCGGCGGTTTGGCGGGGAACGACCGCAGCAGCTCCACCTGGGGCACGGGCGCGCTGGCCTCGACCGTGGCGCTGGCGCCGGGGCAAAAAGTCGAGGTGCGATTCACGCTGAGCTGGTTCTTTCCCAATCACGCGCCGGGCGGGCGGCCGATTGGGCACAGGTACGCCAATTGGTTCAAGGACGCGGCGGAGGTCAATGCCTTTCTTTCGGCCAACTACGCGGCGCATCGGGCGGAGACGGAGAAATTTGCGCGGGCGCTGGCGGACACCTCGCTGGGGCAACCGCTGTCGTTCGTCTGGTCGAGCCAGTTGGGAACGCTGGTCAAGAACACGTGGTGGAGCAAGGAGGGGCATTACTCGATCTGGGAGGGATTGGGGTGCTGCGGGCAGAGCACGACGGACGTGGATTTCGACGGCAGTTCATCGGTGGTCGCGCTGTTTCCGGAGTTGAAGCTGGAGCAGATGAAGCATATCGGCACGTTTCAGAATGAGCGGGGCCAGGTGCCGCATAATTACAACAACCGGTTTGACGGAGTGGACCGGGGCTTTGCGCGGGTGGACATGAACCCGCAATGGGTGATGATGGTGTGCCGCGATTATCTTTGGACCGGGGACATGGATTATCTGAAGACGATGTGGCCGGGCGTGGTGAAGGCCATGCAATACACCGCTTCGCTGGATTCGGACGGGGACGGCCTGCCGGACCAGAACACCGGCTTGCAGACTTACGACCAATGGGGACTGCGGGGCACGCCGTCCTACGTGGCTTCTCTCTGGATAGGGGGATTGCGGGCGGCGGTGCGGATAGCGCGCGATCTGGAGCAGACCGAGGACGCGCAGCGTTATCAAGCGCTGCTGGACAAGGCGTCGGCCAGTTTTGACCGGCTGCTGTTCAACGGCGATTATTACAGTCTTTGGGTGGATGGGCCGCTGCGGGACGAAATCTGCATGAGCGACCAGATCAGCGGGGAGTGGTTCAGCCACTTGATGGGGTTGCCGACCACGATTTCAGAGGAGAATCTCAAGCGGGCGGTGGACAGCATCTGGAAGAACAATTACAGTCCCGAGGTGGGGCTGCACAACGCGACGGCGCCGAAAGGCGGAAAGGACATCCCGGCGATGAACAATCTTCAGGCGGGCGGCGTCTGGTCGGGGATCGAGTTTGCGTTTGCGTCGTTTCTGATGGACCACGGGCGGTACGCGGAGGGGGTGCGCCTCGCGGAAGCGGTTTACCGGCGCTATATGCGGGCGGGGATGCCGTGGAACCACGTGGAGTGCGGGTCGCACTACACCCGGGCCATGAGCAGTTGGGCGACGCTGCTGGCGGCCACGGGCTTCAAGCCGGACTGGCCGGCGCAATTATTGACATTGATTCCGTCGGTGCCGGGCGACTTCCATGCGCCGTGGGTGACGGCCTCGGGTTTTGGGCGATTGAGCCGCAAGGGCGGAACCCTGAGCCTGGAATGCCAGAGCGGCAGCCTGACCTTCAAGAAGCTCCAGGTGAACCTGCCGGGAAGCAGGCTGGCCGTGAGGCTGGCCGGACATGTGATGGAGGCGCGGAGCACGCGCCAAGGGCCACTGGTCACGCTTGAATTCGCGCAACCAGTTTCCCTTCACGCCGGCGAAGCCTGCTCGGTTGGATAGACTGTCAAGTGTTATTTTTTGGCCTTGGCCCCGGCCTTTTTCTCCTCGATGGCGGCCTGGGCGGCGGCGAGGCGGGCGATGGGGACGCGGAAGGGCGAGCAACTGACGTAAGCCAGTCCGATGGCGTGGCAGAACTTGACGCTGGAGGGTTCACCGCCGTGCTCGCCGCAGATGCCGAGCTTGATGTCGGGACGGGTCTTGCGGCCTCGTTCAACCGCGATCTTCATCAGTTCGCCGACGCCGGATTGGTCAATGGCGGCAAACGGATTCTGCTTGAGGATTTCCAGTTCCTGATATTTGGCCAGAAAACTGCCGGAATCGTCGCGGCTCATGCCCAGACAGGTCTGGGTGAGGTCGTTGGTGCCGAAGCTGAAGAATTGGGCGTCTTTGGCGATCTCTCCGGCGGCCAAGGCTCCGCGGGGAATTTCAATCATGGTGCCGACCAGGTATTTGACCTTGGTCTTTTGCTCGTCCTGGACCTGCTG
>JBEKUQ010000449.1:0-3530 GCA_049514835.1 Verrucomicrobiota bacterium
CGCCTCGCTGACCGTTTCCCCGTCCACCGAGCAGACGCCCTTGGCCTTGCCGATTTTGCCGCGCGCTTTGGTCAATTCCACCGCGATTTCCAGCACGTCGCCGGGCCGCACCGGCTTGCGCCAGCGCACACTTTCCGCCGACATGAAGTAGGCCAGCTTGCCAAAATTCTCCGCTTGCCGCAGCATCATCAACCCCGCCACCTGCGCGATCGCTTCCAATTGCAGCACTCCCGGCATGATCGGGTGATTGGGAAAATGCCCCTGAAAATAGGGTTCGTTGATCGTCACGTTCTTGACGCCGACGATCTTCATCCCGTCAATTTTCGTGATTTTGTCCACCATCAAAAATGGATAGCGATGGGGGATGATTTTCAGCAGACGCGCCGTGTCCATCGTCTCGCCGTCTTTTAGCTCCACCGGGCCTTCCCCGCCGTTGCTGGATGGGGGCGGCGGAGGCGGAGCAAAAGTCCGGGCCGCCTCCAGCGGCTTGCGCATTTCCTGGCTGATCAACCGCGCCAATTCGCAGTTGGCCGCGTGCCCCGGCCTGACCGCGATGACGTGGCCCCTCAGCGGTGCGCCCGCCAGCGAAAGATCGCCGATCAAATCCAAAATTTTGTGCCGGACAAATTCCTCCGGATACCGCAGCGGCTCGGTCGTGAGCACGGCGTCGTCCCGGATGACCACGGCGTTTTCCAGGCTCCCGCCCCGGATCAATCCGTTCTTGATCAGCGCCTCGATCTCCTCAAAATAACAGAAGGTGCGCGCATGACTCAGGTCGCGCTCCCACGTTTCCGGCGTCACCTCCACCGTGTAGAACTGCGTGTAGCGCCCGCGGCCGTCCGCGCTCGTGCAGGTGATCTTGAAGCCGTCGTGCGAAAACACCGAAAGGGTCGCCTCCCCCAGCTCCAGGCAGATGGGGCTTTGCACCCGATACACCTCCCGCGGTTCGTCCTGCGGAACCACCCCTGCGCCGTGGATCATCTCCATGTAGGCCCGCGCGCTCCCGTCCCCGATGGGCGGCTCATTGGCGTCCAATTCCACGATCACGTTGTCAATGTCCCGCCCGGAAAACGCCGCCAGGACATGCTCCACCGTTTGAATCTTCACGTTGCCGCGCGACAGCGCGGTAGCGCGCGTCGTGGCGCTGACGTTGTCGATCCGCGCCTCCACCTCCGGCATTCCCTCCAAATCCACCCGCCGAAAACGCACCCCGGTGTTGGGCGGGGCCGGCAGAAACGTCATGTTCACACGGTTGCCGCTATGCAGGCCGATTCCGGAGAAACTCGCCGATTGACGCAGCGTTTGTTGATGTAACACCCCGGAATTAAAGCAAATCCGCCCGCCCCTTGGCAAGCGCCTATCTCACCGCAGCCTTTCCAGGTTGCAAGTCTGCGTTAAACGGGCATATTAACCCACAGGTCTGCGTCGCCTATGAACATCAAACTGACAGTGAGCAATTCAGCCCGCGCGGCCTCGCTGGCCCTGACCTTCCTCTCTGCGGCGCGCTTCGGCGCCACCGCCCAGACCTCCCCAGATTCGGCGACTGCGCAGGCCGTCAGCGCCACCAACGCCGCTCCTGCCGGCACCAACGCCGCTTCCATGCGCTTTTGCGTGCTCGATTCCGTGACCGGCGCGCCCGTGCCAGGGGTCAAAGTCCGCTGCAACTGGGCCAGAGGCATTCTCCTGACCGACGCCACGGGCAGTTGTTCCTGGCCCATGCGCAAACCCTCCACCGAAGATTTCAGATGCGAGATCACCATCATCAAGGACGGCTATGTCGCCAAATCCATCGCCTGGGCCAAATCCCGCAACGACAGCTTTGAGGACATTCCCGCCGAATACACCGTCCGGATGGAAAAGGCCGCCACGATCGGCGGAATCCTCAAAAGTTCCGACGGCCAGCCGGTGGCCGGCGCCATCATCAGATTCTCCGGCGTCAATCCCGCCAGTCCGGCCGATCGCGAACGGACGCTCGTCGCCCCCAACTTCCACAACGAGCGCACCGATGATGATGGCCGCTGGCAGTGCAATCATCTCCCCCAGGATTTTTCCAACTTCGTTTTCCGCGTGGTCCAGCCCGATTTTCTCCCCGCCGCCTTTGGCTGCGAAGGTTTCACCGCCGGCGGGGACGAGGTCGTGCGCCTGCCCGCCGCGGATTTTCTGGCGGGCAGGGCCGTGCTGGTCATCGGCCACGGCGCGACCGTGTCCGGGCTTATAGTTGACAGCAGCGGCAAGCCGGTGCCCGGCGTCGCCATCACCCGCAATCATCAGTGGCGCAATCCGTCGGCCGTCCTGCAATCCGACGACGCCGGCCGCTTCAAAATCCCCAACCTGCTGCCCGGCGAGATGGTGCTCACCCTCCAGGGCAAGGGGCTGGAGCCGCAAACCCTCGACCTCGCCGTGACCAATCCGATGCCAGAACTCAAGGTCGCCATGATGCCGGGTAAAATTTTCAAGGGCAGGGTGCTGGATGAATCCGGCCAGCCTGTGGCCGGCGCCAGCGTGCAACTGGACCGGGTGAATTTGGAACCGCTCGACTTTGACTGGAGCACCACCACCGACGGACAGGGCCGTTTTCAATGGGATGCAGCTCCTTCCGGCGAGCATCCCTATCTCATCGCGGCCGAGGGCTACAACCTGCGCCTGGAGCCGGCGCTCGTCGCCGATGACTCGGAAAAAACCATCACCCTGCACAAGGCCAACGGCAAAACCGACGTGGATGGCAGGGTGACCGACGCCGCCACCCATGCCCCCATCGAAGAATTCACCATCACCGTCTATTTGACCACCGAGGACGGCACAACCCACGCCGAAAAACGAGTCTCCGGCCCCAGCGGCGATTACCTGGTGGAGGTGGACCAAAAAGTCACTTCCTTCAGCCTGGAGTTTCGCCGGCCCGGCTATCTGCCGGTCAGCACCGACCCGAAATCTCCCGGCGACGGCGACCAGCGCGAGGACATCCAACTGGAAAAGGGCACCCCTACGCTGGTCACCGGGCGCCTGACCGTTCCCGGCTACGGTGAAAAAATCAATTGGCAGGCCGGCCAGACAATAGCATTGACAGCTTCCGTTCCCGATCCCGAAATGCCCAGTTTTGAAGATGACGCGGCGCGGCGGCAGTGGATGAGCCGCTTCTTGAAATCCGCCGAGGGCAGGGCCTGGCAGCGGGCCCAGCGCGCCTACGCCGCCACGGCCGAACCCGACGGCACCTTCGCCTTCGAGGACGTCCCGCCCGGCAAATACCAGCTTCGCGTCCAATTGCGCGAAGCGCCCGAACTGGGCGGCGCCAAGCTCGCCGCCTTGTCCACCAACATCACTGTGAATATGATCTCCGCCGCCGAGGCCGCCGCCGCCGATCAACCCCGCCTCAATCTCGGGGTCATCGCCCTCCAGCAGGCCCTCGCCCTGCGCGTCGGCGACACCGCCCCGCTCTTTGAGACCGTCACCACCGACGGTCATCCCTTGAAGCTGGCCGACTACCGCGGCAAATATGTGCTCCTAGATTTCTGGGCCACTTGGTGCGGCCCCTG
>JBEKUQ010000450.1:0-3527 GCA_049514835.1 Verrucomicrobiota bacterium
TCCCGGCCAACCCCGCCCTTTACGGCGAGGCCAGCGACCGCCACACCCTCTGCGTTTCCACTCAAGTCGGTTGCGCTTACGGCTGCCGCTTTTGCGCCAGCGGCCTGGACGGCTGGAAACGCCACCTGCTCCCCAATGAAATTGTCGAACAAGTCCTGGCCGTCGAGCGCTGGCATCACGCCCGGACGCCTTCCCCGCCCGGCGGGCCGACGGCCGCGCCCGGCGCGCGCCTCGTCAACAACCTCGTCGTCATGGGCATGGGCGAACCGCTGGCCAACTACGACAACCTCCTCCGCTCCTTGCGCATCCTCAACGCCCCCTGGGGCGGCGGCATCGGCGCCCGCCGCATCACCATCTCCACCAGCGGCCTGGCCCCGCAAATCCGCCGCCTGGCCGATGAGCCGCAACAATTCCGCCTCGCCATCTCTCTTCACGGAGCCACTGACGAGACGCGCGGCCGCCTCATGCCCATCAACAAAAAATACCCCCTCGCCCAACTCGCCGCCGCCGCCCAGTATTACCAGCAAAAAAAAGGCGGCATGATGACGCTCGAATACATCCTCATTGCCGGCGTCAACGACGGCCTGGACCAGATCAAACCGCTGGCCGCCCTGGCCCGCCGTCTGGCCGCCAAGGTCAATCTCATCCCCTGCAACACCGTCGAGGGTCTGCCCTGGCGCCGCCCGCCGGAGGCCGCGCAGGACAAGTTCCTCGCCGCCTTGGAGCGCGAAAAAGTTCCCGCCACCCTGCGCCGCGAGAAGGGCCACGCAATTGACGCCGCCTGCGGCCAGCTCCGCTTAAAAACCGAACGCGAATTGAAATCCGCCGCTTCTCCTGCCGCCCTGTTTTCCACCCCATCGCCAACGTCCTCCAATGACCAATGACAAATTCTCTATAACCAATTCTCAATTGAGATGTCCGAATTCTGTCCTGCGCCCCATGCGCCGTTGTCCCGGAGTGGGCGCATCTCGCCTTTGTCGAGATTTCCGGCCATTGGCCGGGCCGCTCCCGTAGGGCAGGCATCTTGCCTGCCGGTTCGCGCGGCTTCCAGCCGCGCCGGAGCCTCGACAAGAATGAGATGCGCTCTCCCGGAGTTGCGTTTTAATTAGTCGCTCGATTTTGGGTGCTGGCGGCGGCATCCTTTTTGGGCAGGGCGGTCAGAAACCGTTCCGCTTTATGTTCACTTGGCAAATGCAACGCCAGCCCTTTGAGGAACTCGCAATATCGCCTAAGCCAAGCGCAGTAAGTGCGCCCGGTCGCGAGCGCAAGATGTTGGCGTCGAACAACTTAGGCAAGTCGCCGCACCGCTCCGGCAGTATTCATTTCGCCATTGTAATACACGAACAACTTGTCGTAGATTAGTTGTTAGCTCGTGCATTATGACGCGACTGCAATTTCGAATTCTTGCGCTGGTTGCCTTCAGCCTCTTTGTTGCCTTTATAGTCTCTGGCTCTGGTCCAGGGCCTGCGAACGCCAAGCCAATTTCTGAACTCATTGGCCCGGATACGCCGCCCGATCCTTCTCCTCTGATACCGATACTGTTGCTTGCAGCGGCTTTGGGCATTTTCGTCGGCTACACTGCGATCTTCTTCCTATTGCCTTGGGCGCGTATCACGGTGCTCTTGTCTACGGTGCTGATGGCGGTTGGCCAAGTGATGATTCCGGCTCACAACCGGCATGGAGGAATGTGCTCGATATTTGCTGCCGGCTTTGTTGTAGCTAGCCTGGGAGTGGTAATTATTTCATTTTCTGTGGCTTCGACGCTATTTCAGAGACGGGCGCAACCCGGAGCTAGCAAGGCGCTGCAGGCAACAGCCGCCCCGCCGGGCAGTTGATCGGTTTATGAGATTTCAATATCCCTATTCCATTTCGGCCTGCGCTTCGGCGGTTGTGCCTACATCTGGACATTAAGCCATTATGAGTCATCTCGACAAACCTATCCTGTTTTTGGCGACTGCAACCGCCGAGCGATCACGAGACTTTTATCAGCGCGTGCTCGATTTGGCATTTGTGGCGGATGAGCCGCCGGCGCTGGTCTTTCGAGTCGGCGATTCGATGCTGCGGATTCAGAAGGTCGAGCGCGTCCAAGCCGCTCCATATACAGCTTTGGGGTGGGCCGTTTCGGATATTCGCCAGACCGTGCAGCATTTGCGTGCAGCAGGAGTTGCATTTCAGCGTTATGAAGGTATGAAGCAAGACGACGATGGCATATGGCAGGCACCGAGCGGCGCGTTGGTGGCTTGGTTTTGCGACCCGGACGGCCATGTGCTATCTTTGACCCAATTCAAATGACGGCGTGGCCTGACATATCGCTGCAGGCGCCAGCCGCTTGCCCTCTCGGTTACGATTGATTTATGAAATGTGTTTGTGATTATTCCATTCCACGTCCCTCTCGGCGGCTGTGCCCGGGCTCTGGAAGTTAAGGCATTATGTCGGACAAGAGTCCACGAATCGTATGGCACATCGGGAGGACGCGTCGCGAGCATGCAGCCGTCACTGTCTCGCTGGTCGGATTCTGTCTTGCTCTCGTGTGGGCTCTTGTGAATGACTTGAGCTATGGCTATGAGGGAGCTGATCCACCTCCATCTTTGCTTCACACGAACGGAAGATTTCCTCTGCCAGTAGTGCTCGGTGTTTTCTTTGGTTTTGTCGGGATGATCGCCCTGGGAGTTTTATTGTTCTGGTGCTTTCGCGCATTTGACAGACGAAGATGAAAAACAAAAGGAAAGGGGGTCAAACTATAGTTTGACCCCTCCGAGGAAGAAAGGCTGTTGCATACTATGAAAATGAAAATCGGACTCTGTATCTCGATAACATTCGCTTCACTGAGTGCGGCTTGGGCGCAAGGAACGGTGGCATGGTGTTGGAATAATACCGACGTGGTGGTTAATCCAACCGACCAAATTCTCCTCACCGGAACCATTACCAATGATTCTGCCCAACCCTACGTTATTCCCGCCAGCGCTGGCGCCGCGGCATTTTGGGGAGACCTCCAACCGCTCTACAGTGTTTTTTGGGAAATTGATTTTTACGACAAAACCGTTCCCGCTAATGGGACGCTGTTTTTCAATTTTGGCACACTGACGCCGATTGCGGGTGCAGTCGAACCTGGAATATATCCGGGCAACAACGCTTGGGTTGACCTTACTGGACTTGGGGGCCAGTCTCCCCTCAACACCTTCGAGATCGCGGTCGTTCCAGAACCAAATGTGATTGCGTTGTTCGGCCTGGGGACGGTCTTGGCGCTATGTTGGGTTCGCGGAAAGAGAAAAGGGCAAACTATAGTTTGACCCGAATGGCGCTTAGTTAGCGCGTAAAACTTTGGCTCTCAATGCCTTGCCAAAGCACCGCCTTCAGTCCCGTCAAGCCCGCAACGGTAGGGCCAGACTCCGTCGAGCCGTGACCTTAGTCCCGTCAGGGACGACATCGTTGTAGAACCCAGACCAAACACGCTTTCAAGCTCCGGTAGGAGCGGCATCATCTGCCTGCCGCTCAAAACGCGGTTCGTAACATCCTGGGACCAAGCA
>JBEKUQ010000451.1:0-3523 GCA_049514835.1 Verrucomicrobiota bacterium
GGTTGTTCGAGGGAGATTTCGGTGAGGTGCCCGGAGTCAATCTTGACGGTGATGGCATAGTAGTGGCCCTCGTTTTGAAAGGCAGCCAGACCGGCGACGCAGCCGACTGTCTTGAGCTGAGCCGCCAGGTTGACCGTGCAGGTGAAGTCATCGTTTTGTTGGCGCACGGCCAGATAAGATGGATTGCCCTGGCCCGAGAGAAGGTCAGCGCGGGGTTCAAGGTAGATTGCCTTGGCGGTCTTGGAGGTGACCCACCATTTGGAAGCGGGCACCCGGATGCCGGTCCAACGGGGGGCCAACGTGTCCGCATCAAAGTTTTCCGTGAAGGAGATGTTGCCGGTGCTGGGCACCGCGGCGGACGGGTCGGATGGGAGGTTGGGCTTCTTGACGGTCAGGGGAACGGGCGTCTTGGGCGGCAGAATGACCGGCCAGCCATCGTCCGTCCAGGAAACGGGGAGCATGAAAGTCTGGCGACCCGTGTTGTAGAAGCCGCCCTGATAGGGCTGGCAACCGAGAAAAACGGCGTACCAGTCGCCATTCTGGGTTTGGACCAGGTCGGCATGGCCGGTGCAAGTGACGGGATCCGGGCGATTGTTCGGCAGGTCCATTTGCGTGAGGATGGGATTCTTGTCCCAAGGCACGTACGGGCCGCGGAGGCTGTCGGATTTGAAGATCACTTCGGTGTGCGCCGTGCTGGTGCCGCCCTGGGCGCACATGGCGTAGTATTTCCCGTTTATCTTGTAAATGTGAGGCCCTTCGCACCAGCTCGGACGCTTGGAGATGTCCGTGCCGCCATTGATGATGATGGTCTTTTCGCCGACGGGCTTCTTTTGTTCGAGATCCAGTTCCTGGATCTTGATCGCGCGGTGACCGCTGTATTGGGGCTGCGGCGGGTCGTCGCAACTGGTCACATAGCACTTGCCATCGTCATCAAAGAAGAAGTCGGGATCGATGCCGCCGATACCCTGCAGCTTGACGGGCTCCGACCAAGGCCCCTTGGGGTCCTTGGCGGTGACGTAGAAGTTGCCCAGGCTGCTGCCCACGAGGGTGTTCACCACATAAAAGGTGCCCTTGTTGTAGCGGATCGTCGGGGCATAGGTGCCGCTCTGCATCGCGCCGCCGCGCATGGGCATTTGCGAGGGACGGTCCAGGACGTTTCCAATTTGCGTCCAGTTCACCAGATCCTTTGAATGCCAGATCGGCAGGCTCGGAAAGTAGTTGAACGCGGAGTTGACCAGATAGTAATCGTCGCCGACGCGGCAGATGGTGGGATCGGGATGAAACCCAGCCACGATGGGGTTCAAGTACTCGCCCGTTTTCGGCATCGTGGCCACTTTTCCAGAGTAGCTGAAAGAGGAGAATTTGGCCCAGGTGGAGGTGTCCGGGGCGTCAGCGGCCTGGATGGCCGAAGTCAGCAATAGCAATGCGGTAGTAACAGCGATGGCCTTCAACATATTGGGGATTCTCTCAGAATCTGGACACGGCTGCAACTCGGAATTCTTTTTTTGCTTGAATCGCCGTCTGGTCGGCTGCGAAGAACCGGTTCATGGCCGATCTTTTACTTCTGCGGCTTGAGCGTGACCAGCACGACGTCATTTTCTCGGAGGTCGAACTGCTGCTCGAATTTTCCGTCGCGGCCAATCTTCACGGTGCGGACCTCCGCGGGCGCGCCGCTGTTTTCGGATTTGATTTTGGCGACCTGCGCCTTGGTCAGTTGCGCGGGCGCGCCAAAGTCCCGGTAAGTCGCGCCGGCATCATTGACCCGGTAGCCGACCCTGTAAGTTTCCACAGTGTAATTGCCCTCCGGCAGATGCGACCAATCGAGCGTGACTTTGTTTTTGGGCTGCGCCGGCAAATCGCGTTTGTAAAACTCCTGGTTGTGGATTCTCGGGCCGGGATGGGTGTTGGTGAAATCCCAAATCAAGGCCTGCGCGCCGCCGGAGTTGTCCGCGCAAAGCCACGACGACGGATCGTCGTTCTTCAATTCCGTCGTGCCGAGCCGGTTCAAAAATTGATACGCATAAAACGCCGGCTTGTTGATGTCCTCGTAATTGATCAGGCCGAAGCCGCCGTGAAAAGCCTCCCAGCGCGGACCGGCTTCCTCGAAGATGTCCGTGAACGTCCAGTAAGACATGGACTGCGCGGCGTGGCCGCATTTCTTGAGCTTGTCCAAAATGTAAGCCGCGCTGTGGTAGCTGTCGTGAACCGGATCGGCCGGCGTGTAGGACGCGCTCCATTCGGTGAAGTGCAGCTCCAGTTTGGGCATGGCCGATTCGGCAATCTGCCGGCGCACTCGTATTACGTCGCCGAAAATGGAGCTGGGGTTTTGTGAAAGCACCGTGCCGGCGTCGCCATGTTCGTCCAGATAACCGCTTTCCACGCCATAGGTGTGCGTGGAGATGAAATCCACCGGCGCGTGGTTCGTGTCGCAGAAACGAATGAACTCCGGCACCCAGCCGCAACCCGCCGTCGCCGGGCCGCCCACTTTGTAATCGGCGGAAACGCTCTTGATGGCGCGGGCCGTCGCAGCGTAGAGATCGAAATACTGTCGCTGCGTGCCGGCCCAAAAGCCGCCCAGGTTCGGCTCGTTCCAGACCTCGAAATACCACGTGCGCACCTCGGCGTCGCCGTAACGCTCCTGCAGGTGGAGGACGAAGGCGCGAATGAAGTCCGCCCATTTGTTCATGTCTTTGGGCGGAGTCACGTTGCCGCGCCACCAGAAAATGGTTTTGGAACCGCTGGCCAGCCCGCCCGGCATGAAGCCCAGTTCCACAAACGGCTTCATGCCAATGCCGTGCAGGAAATCGTAAAGCTCGTCAATGTATTGCCAGTTGTACTGTGGCTTGCCTTTGTCCTCACGGTAAACGCCCATGTCGTCGCAGAATAGACCGTGCATGCGAATGTATTCAAAGCCGCATTCGCGGCGCGCGTAAGTCAGTTGCCGCTGCCAGTCGGCCCGCAAACCTTCGTTGGCGCGGCCGGCGCCGACGCAGAACTTGAACAGGGTGTCGAGCGGACCATTGGTTTGCTGCAAGTCAGCCGAGACAGCCCTGGCCGTTTCGTTGCTGGCAGCGCCGGACAAATCAACCGTGGCGAAGAACGCCGCGAGGCCGAAAGCAAGGCAAACCAATTCCCGTTTCATATCAATTCCTCCTCTCATAAAAATTCAGCTTCATGCTCAACGGGCGAAAATTTTCCACGCGACTTTTCCAGCCAACGGATCGGTCTCCAGTTTGAAACTCTCGCCGGATTTGGTCAGCGCGAGTTCGTGCGCTTCCGTTTCGCCGGGCAGTAAAATCAAACCTTTGGCGGTCGTCGCCTCCTTGGCAAAAACGGTGAGCTCAATTTTCGACCAGTCCATCTGCGCCGTGCTTTGCGCCAGCGCGATGTGCGGAATCGCCGAGCCGTCGCGCACCAGAATGATCTCAGGAACTTTTCCGGCTTCGATTTTTTGCCAGCCGCCGGCCAAACTTTTTCCGCTCTGATAATCAACCCAGATGCCCGGCGGCAAATAAACGTCGCG
>JBEKUQ010000452.1:0-3518 GCA_049514835.1 Verrucomicrobiota bacterium
AGGTGTTCGAGAACGTGGGCTATGATGCGGAGCAGTGGACGGGCTGGGCCTTCGGATTTGGCATTGAGCGGATTGCGATGATCCGTTACGGTATCAACGACATCCGCCTGTTTTATGAAAACGATTTGCGGTTTCTGAGGCAGTTTTAAAACAAATGCGCCGTTTTGACTTGCCAACCGGCCCGCGCACAGGCGAATAGATAACCATCAATCTCTCATGGCCGAAAAAGCAAAGATTCTCGTGGTGGAAGACGAACCGAGCCTGCGCCTGCTGGTCAGGAAAGTGCTGGAGCGCAGCGGCTTCGAGGTGCTGGAGGCGGCCTCCGGCGTGTCGGCGCTGGAATTGTGGGACCAGGGCAAGCCGCATATTGATCTGCTGCTGACGGACATGGTGATGCCGGACGGGATGAGCGGACGCCAACTGGCCGAGCGGCTGAAGGCGGACAACCCGGGGCTGAAAGTGCTTTACACCTCGGGCTACAGCACGGAATTGCTGGGGAAGGACCTGGCGTTGCAGGAGGGGACCAATTTTCTGCAAAAGCCTTATCCGCCTTCCAAGCTGGTGCAAACCGTCCGCACCGCGCTGGGACTGGCCTGACCCGCCGCCGCGCCGGTCCCGACCTTATGCCCCCGAGAAAATCTTCGCCGGCCCGGCGCCCCCGCGTGATGGTGTTTGGCGTTGGCTCCTTCGCCCACAGCCTGGGCCGGACGCTGCAAGAGGCCGGAGCGGAGGTTTCCACTTATCTGACGCGCAACTACGGGCATTATCCGCCGGAGTTGGTCGGGCCGGTTTATTCGCAGGAGGCCTTTCCGAATCCCTGTCCGTTGTTGGCGCGGGGCCGGGTTGATCTGGTGATCCCGCAGTCCATTGACTGGGCGCAGGCGCCGTGGGCCGGGGAGCTGGAGCGCAGCGGCGTGGGGGTGTTCGGCCCGACGGGGGAGGCGATGAAGATCGAGCGGGAGCGGGATTACGCGCGAAAACTGTGCGCGGAATTCAAGGTGCCGTTTCCGAGGGCGTGCGTGGCGGCCAATCGTTTGGAGGCGGAAGAGATTCTGGCCAGCCACCCGCGCCCGTTTGTCATCAAGAACCCGCTCTGCTCGCCGACCAGCCCGATCCATACCATCTTGTGCGAGACGGCGGACGACACGCGGGCGTGGCTCAAGCAGGTCAACTATGCGGAGGGGGTTTTTTTGCAGGAGTACATGGGCCGGGCCGAGGCGGGGCATATTGCGCTGGTGAGCGGCGGGGAGATTTATTCGCTGGTGACCAATCAGGAATACAAGCGGGCGTTTCATGGGAACATGGGGGTGGTGGCGGGCGCGCCGCTGGGCGGATTGGTGGAGAAGGATCCCGGCGACAAATACGGCCTGGCGCGCCAGTTGTTGCATCCCCTGCTGCCGTGGTTCCGCAAGGTCAAGTATAACGGGCCGGTGCAGGCCACCGCCGTCCAACGCGGCGGCCAGTGGCATGTCATCGAATACAACATCCGCCTCGGGGTCACTTCCGGCCCGATGATTTTGCGCTTGCTGCGCAATCCGCTGGCCACGGTGTTGGCCACGGCCCGCAACGAGAAACTGGAGCCGGAGTTTCGCGAGGAGTTGAGTTTTGGCTGCTCGCTCACGCTGGCCGGCTACGGGTATCCGTTTACGCAGGTCAGAGGGCCGCGGCTGCCGCTGGAAGTGGCCGGGGCATTTGACTGCGACGTGTGGTGGAACGAGGTGGCGGAGGCGGCGGGAGGGCGGTTGACCGCCACGGGGCAGCGCATTGCGGATGTGATCGCGCTGGGGGCGACCCTGGAAGGGGCGGTGGAAAAAGCCTACGCGAACATCCGCAAGATCCGGGTGCTTTCCAGTTATTACCGCACCGACATTGGCCGGAGCCTCTGGCCGCCGGGGTGCGAATAAAGCGCGGGTCAAGGAGACAAACGCTCGATTTTCCAGGCGCCGGCGGGCTGGCGGGTGTAACAGAAGCGGTCGTGCAGCCGGTCGGGGCGGCCCTGCCAGAATTCGATGGTGTCCGGAGCGATGACGTAGCCGCCCCAGACGGGCGGGCAGGGAACCGGGCCGCCGGAAAATTTCTTCTTGACCATGGCCAGTTCCTTTTCCAAGTCGGCGCGCCGGGCCACCGTCTGGCTCTGCCGGGAGGCCCACGCCGTCCACTGGCTGGCTTCATGGCGTTTCTGAAAGTAGGCTTCGGATTCCTCCCGCGGCAGTTTGCTGGCGGTGCCGCAGATGGTGATCTGCCGTTCCATTTCGCGCCAATAAATCAGCAGCGCGGCGCGGGGGTTGGCCTCCAGGTCGCGGGCCTTGCGGCTCTGATAATGGGTGAAGATGAGGAAGCCGCGCTGGTCCACTCCCTTGAGCAGGATGATGCGGGTCGAAGGCTGGCCCTGCGGGCTGACGGTGGCCAAAGACATGACGCTGGGTTCCAGGACCTGGGCGCCGACGGCCTCGTCGAACCACAATTCAAACAGGTGGATCGGGTCGGGCGAAAGATCGGTGCGGCGCAGACCCGCCTGCGAGTATTTGCGTCGCAAATCATCAAGTGATGCGCTCATTTTGGTTTAACCATTCTGATGAACAAATCCACCCATAAAATAACCTAATCATCAGGCGCCGTCAAGGGCGGGCGCGTTGAGGTCGTGTCGGCGTGGCATTTCTTTTTCGGGCGGCCGTTTCTTCATCTTAATCCTGATCCTAATCCTAATCTTCTTAATCACCGCCCAAGAGGGAGATTAAGATTAAGATTAGGATTAAGATCAAGAGGGGCACCCCCCGCCGGCCTGCGCGGCAAAATGGGATTGCCAGCGGGCCGGTTTAGTCCAACCTTGCGGGGTGAACTTGATTTGCAGAGTCAAGGCCATGCAGCGAAGGGCGCGGCAGTGGCAGGAGGCCGGCAAAGCGGTGGTCCTGGTGCCGACGATGGGGTATTTGCATCGGGGCCATGCCAGCTTGATGGAGCGGGCGCGGAAATTGGCGGGACGGAAGGGGCGCGTGGTGGTGAGCGTCTATGTGAATCCGCGGCAATTCGGGCCCCAGGAGGATTTTGCGAGGTATCCCCGGGACCTGAAAGGCGATCAGCGCCTGTGCCGCGCGGCCGGGGTGGATGTCGTCTTTGCGCCGGAGGACGCGGAGATGTATCCGGCGGATTTCAGCACGGCGGTGGAGGAGGAGAAGCTGGCGGGGGGCATGGAGGGGGCGGCGCGGCCGGGACATTTTCGCGGGGTGACGACGATTGTGGCGAAGTTGTTCAACGTGGTTCAGCCGACGGCGGCGGTTTTTGGGGCGAAGGATTTTCAGCAGGCGGCGGTGATCCGGCGGATGACGCGGGACTTGAATTTTCCGGTGAAGATCGTGGTGGCGCCGACGTGGCGCGAGGCGGACGGGCTGGCGCTGAGTTCGCGCAACAAATATCTTTCGCTGGCGCAACGGGAGCAGGCCACGGTGCTGTGGCGGGCCATCGAGCACGCGCAGGAGACGGTGGCCCGGCGGCCGGCGGCGGCGGCGCAATTGCGGCGG
>JBEKUQ010000453.1:0-3510 GCA_049514835.1 Verrucomicrobiota bacterium
GTCACACTGAAGAATCGCGCGCGGAATTGATGACGCAATGCCGCAAGTAAAAATGAACCGGCCACAAAAGAACGCAAGGATCGCAGCGCGGCCAGCCGCAAACAAATTCCCCTTTTTCCGAGGTGCGCGCAGAGGCGCAGAGAGCGCGTAGAAAAAATCCTCGCGAAACTGCGCGATTCTGACCGTTTGCAGGGCAAAAGAAGAACGGATTTGCGGAGGCGGGCGAATGGTGTTTTCAGCGGCCAACCAAGAAAGGCGATCAAATGAGAGACATTATGGAACTGGCCGACCTGGTCCGGCAAACGGCTTTTAACATCTACTGCTATCACAAGAACGGGCATCTGGAAAAAGTGTATGAAAACGCCCTCGTGCATCGCTTGCGAAAAGCCGGCCTGGAGGTCAAGCAACTGCACCCGCTCCAGGTTTACGACGAGGACGGCACGTTGATCGGCGATTATTATGCCGATCTTCTGGTGGACAATCGCCTCGTCATTGAGTTGAAGGCGGCCAAAGCTCTGGCGGACGAACATGTGGCCCAAGTGCTCGGCTACCTGCGGGCGTCTCGGATTGAGCACGGCCTTTTGATGAACTTTGGCGCGCGGAAATTTGAAATCCGCAAATATGCCCTGAGTCAAATTGAGGAGCCCGGCTATGCTGGTCGCGTATTTGGCTTCCTCTTGTCCCTTTTTGCGCCTTTTGCGCTTTTTCGCGGCTGATCCTGTCCGGAGAACTGCCGGACGGCGGGGAATTCCCGAGGGCAAAATCAGGGGCGAAGAACAGAATCATGGCGGGACAGAATCATAAGTCAGAGGAAAAGCTCGACCTCACCCCGGCCCTCTCCTCCAGGAGAGGGAGAATCGTCCGGCGTCTCACTGAAAAGCCGCGACTGCATTGGCCGGACGACCCGCCGTCAACCCGTGACCGTTGATGGGTGTTCCTTCTTCCAAGGGGAGAAGGTTAGGATGAGGGCGAGCCACGAAGAATCTTGTCTCACCCTCAGGTGAAGAAGGTGCTATTTTTTCCTTGCGGAATGTAAGGTAAACCCTCACACTCCAAGGATTGGAGCATCGGAAAAGGGACCCGTGAATTCATTGATCAAAACCATCGCGCCTGCCGCTTGGAGCCGTCCGGCGGCCAGGGCTGCACGCCCGCAATGGTCCATGACTTATTTTGTGGATTTGGCAGGACTGGCGCTGTTTTGGGCGGTGGAAAACTTCCTGATTCAGGCGGCCGCGTTCGATCAACAGCCCACGACCGTTCACCCTTGTTTCTACCAGGCCGGACGTCTGGGCCTGAACTTCCTGGCGGGGTCTGCTTTGGTGTTTTTTTTGAGCCGGCGCTGGCTGCTGGCCATTATGGCGGGTGATTTTCTGGTGTCGGTTTTGACCTTGTCCTACGCCCGCTATTTCCATCGCGCCCTTTCGCTGGAAACCACGATGGATTCAGCGGGCGAAGGCATGAGGGTTTCCAGCTTCGGGTTGGAGGTGATTCCGCCGGTCCTCTGGCTGGCGCTGGTGTGCGCCTTGGTGATCAAAGTTTATTGGGTTATCAAGATCACGCCACAACCGGCCGCCTGGCGGCGCAGTTGTGCCGCAGGCTGTTTGGTCGCCGAGGGCCTCTGCATTGTGGGATTGCAGTTCACCAGTTTCGCCCTGCCCACCCTGCGCACCCGGTCGGTGACGCGGACGGTGTACGCCTACGGTTATCTGAATGCCTGGGCGGCGGAGCTGCTCTACGGGCCGAACCTGAAGGAGAAGGGCCAGAAATTGAGGGATTTGCAGAAAGTGTCGCCGGACCGGTTGTTGGGGTTGGAGACGCCCTGGCCGGTGAGCAACCATGTGGTGGTGGTGCAGATGGAAAGCATCGGCTGGGAGGTCCTGAACTCCCAGGTGGCCGGCCAAGAGGTGGCTCCCTACCTGAGCAGGCTGGCGGCTTCCAGCCGGTGCTTCCGGGTTGAGGCCTATCATAGCATCGGCAGCGAAGACATGGATTATGCCGTTCTCTCCGACGGCACTCCCAGCCGCGAAATTGTCAGCTACGACATTCCCGGAATGACCTATCCCAATGGCCTGCCCGTCTTCATGCAACGGCATGGCTTTCACACGGTGGCCCTGCATGGCAACGACGGCGGCTTTTTCAACCGGCGCGTCAATTTTCAACGGATGGGCTTTGATGAAATCTGGTTCAAGGAGGATTTCAAGGGGCGGGACGTCAAACGGAATTCCTGGGGGGTGCGGGACGCCGAGTTGTTCAAGCTGTCCAGCCGGGAGATTCGGCAAGCGGCCCAGCCGCAGTTTCATTTCATCATCACGCTGGACAGCCATGCGCCGTTCGACCTGATTGAGGAACAGGAGAAGCAAATCTTCCCCGGAGCCTCGGCCTGGCGGGAGAATTATTTCAACAGCGCGCGCGTTCTGGACGACCTGCTGCGCAATTACGTCCAATCCCTGCCCGCCGGAACCCTGGTCATCCTTTACGGCGACCACCCGGCGGGAGTGGATTATGGGGGCTTTCATCCCGCCATCGAGGGCGCGGCCCAGTTTGTGCCGTGCATAGTCCATGTTTGCGGCAGGGCAAATGCTGGGACAGAACTCTCATGCGCGACCGCGCCATTGCCGGAGGATTTGCGGGTTCTGGACATCATCAATTTCATGCGGCACCAGGTCGGGCAGTTATCCTCGGGCGGGCCGCGAATGCCTTCCCAGTCGGGCGGGGCCTTGACGGTTTGGCCGTCGGGCGGGCGCTAAGGCTGGCGCCAGAACAGTTTCCGAATACTCCTGAAGAGGAGGTCAGAAAAATGGGGTCAGAAGAATCTCTGTGCCTCCATCTTTCTGACTCAATTCTTCCCGTGCTTTTGTTCCGTCCTGTGGAAGGCCAATGGGCCGCGCGCCAAAGCCGGCGCTCAATTGTCGGGCACGCTGTTGAGGGCGGCCAGGGGCAGGGAGATGCGCACCAAGCCCGGCTGGCCGTGCTGGGGCGGGGGGATTTCCAGCTTGCCCCGGTGGGTCTGGATGATTTTATTGGTGACAGCGAGCCCCAGGCCCAGGCCGACGTTGCGGGTGGTGAAAAACGGCCGCGAAGCCTTGTCCGCCGCCTCGGCGCTGAACCCGGCGCCGCTGTCCTGCACCTCGATGCGGGCCCAGCGCGAGCCGCTGGCGTCGGTTTCCGAGCGGGAGCGGACGCGCACCTGGCAGGACTGGGTGTTGGCCTGAAGGGCGTTCAAAATGATTTCGGCAAAGGCGTGCTGCAGGCCGACGCGGTCGCAGGCGACGGTGAGCAGCTCGGTGGACTCGAAATGGAGGAGAACGGTGCTGGCCGGATGATAGGAACGGGCCTCGCGGAAGGCTTCTTCGATCAATTGCTTGACGGAGACCGGTTCCACCATCTCCATGCGGTCGCGCGCCAGGTAACGCATCTGGCTGACCAGGCGGGAGACCCGTTTGACGCCCTCCTGCAAGGCGTCGGCCAGAGACTGCTGGAAGTCCGGATCGTCAATGCGCTCCTTCAACA
>JBEKUQ010000454.1:0-3505 GCA_049514835.1 Verrucomicrobiota bacterium
CCGTGCGCACAGGCAAGCAGGTCATCAATACGGAAATCGGCTGCGTTGCCCGCGCCAACCCGTACGACGTGACGCTTGAGGAGCACATGAAGGCTCACGTGGGCTGGTACATCTGGGAACTGATGATCACAAAGCGCTGGGGCAATGTTCACGGCGTGTTTTATCCCGACGGCTCCATACGCGATCCGGTGATCCCCGCGGCAATGTTTGGCCTGTTCCGCAACCGCTCCGACAACGTCATCCTGGAGAACGTCAACCGCGAAAGGTGGGTCAATAGCGACATACGGGCCGCCCAGGCATGGCTGGACAACCCCGCCGGCGATTGGAAGGACGGACTCATTGCCGCGGAAAAACTCGCCAACCTGCTGGAGGGGGCGCAATTGATCGCCATGCGAGAGCCGCCCACCCGCACCATCGGGCTGTTGCGGCAGGGGCCGCCCAACCCAGCCGCCTTGCGCGAACTGATGCCCCGTTATCTTGACTTGCTGCGACCCTTCGAACAACCCGGGGCCTCCGCGACCACCGGCGTCCACGCTGCCGCCATGCCCGCGGTCCCGGCAGCGCATGTGCTCTATCCCATCCCGCGCCGCGCCGGCTCGCGCACGCCGGCCGATGCCTCGACCATCCGCGGCGCCAACTACTGCTATGCCGAATACGGCGGCCATCCGGGGATGTGGAACAACTATTCGCCGGCGATCACCGAGCGCGACCTGACCTACGCCCAGCGGCTTGGCATCAACCAGATTCGCTGCTTCATCACCTACCAGGCCTATCAGACCAACCACGAGCAATTCCAGCGGAACCTCCTGCACCTGGTGCGCGCCGCCGACGAGCGCGGCATCGGCGTGATGCCAGTGGTGGCATACAGCCGGCAGATGCAGGGACAAGACTACCCGGGCGCGGAGGAGTGGGCAAAATTCCTGGTGGACACGCTGGGCAAGGAACCGGGCCTGGCATTCTGGGACGTGTCCAATGAGCCGGATTACCCGCCTAACCAGCCCGAACGTTCAGCCGCGCGTCTCGCATTCGCCAAACACATGGCCGCCGTCTTCCGCCGGCTCGATGGCCAGACGCCCGTGACCATTGGCTTTGCTTACGAATACACCATGGAACAATGCGTTGATGACGTCGATGTGCTGGTGTTCCATAACTACCAGCAGACACGGGAGGCGGTGCGGACCGACATCGAAAAGGCCAGGCTGGCCGCCGCGGCGGCGCACAAGCAGGTCATGAACGATGAAATGGGCTGTGTCTGCCGCGCCAATCCGTATGATATGACCATCCAGGAGCACATGGATGCCCACATGGGCTTCTATCTGTGGGAACTCATGATCGTATGGAATGGCCGCGGCTGGGGGGATGTCCACGGCATTTTCTATCCCGACGGCACGATCCGCGATCCCTCCATCCCCATGGCCGTTATGGGCATGTTCCGCAACCGCGGCCCGGATGTGGTGCTCGAGCAACCCAACCGCGAAGGCCGCGTGACCCGCGCAATCTCGGATGCCCGCAACTGGCTTGCCAACCCGAATGGCGACTGGAACGCGGGCCTGGATACAGCGGAAGCCGCCGCCAACCTGCTCGAGTCCGCGCAACTTGTGCCTCTCCGTGAACTGCCCACACGCCAAGTCGGGTTGCTGCGGCGTGGGCCGGAAAACCGCCCGGCTCTCAGGACGCTCCTCGAAAAAGACGCTTTTGCGCTCCAACCTTATGAACGATGAAAGACACGATTCCGTCCTGCGCGTCCCTGCCGTGGGATGGTTGACGCCACTCGAAAGCCCATCCCGATCATCGCCGGCCCGCAGCAAACGTTTTTATCGAACGGCACACACATGAACAACATCAACTCCAACCTCCAGCAAGTTTCAACTTGCTTTTTCCACAACCACTGCTTTGCTCTTCACGTGAAATCTTTTATAAAACCTCCCTTCCGTCTTGTCTCTCGCAATGTCCTCTTCGGGCTGGCTGCCCTAAGTGCGGGCTTGGTCTTCACCAGCCAGGCATCCGCAGATGACCCTGGCAAGATCGTCGTCCAAATTGATAAACCCGGCGCCAAAATCAGCCCCATGTTCTACGGCCTGATGACCGAGGAAATCAATTACTCCTACGATGGCGGCATCTACGGCGAACTGATCCAAAACCGCATTTTCAAAAATCCTCCTCGCGGCGCCCGCGGCGGTCGCGGACGCGGCGGCCAGCCGGACGCCAACACGCCCCCGGTCGTTCCGGCGATCCCCCACTGGTCCGTGGTCAATTCGGAAGGCGCACAGGGGGAAATCTCCTTGGACACCAACAATCCGGTCAACACGGTCGCCCTGACCACCAGCCTCAAGCTTGACATCGCCTCCGTGGCCCCGGGAGGCCGCGTCGGCGTGGCCAACGACGGCTACTGGGGCATTCCCACGCGGCCCAATACCACCTATCAAGCTTCCTTCTATGCCAAGGGGTCAGGCGGCTTTGCCGGCCCTCTGACTGTGGACATCGAATCAAGCGACGGCACGACCATCCACGCTTCCGCGACGGTGCCCAGCATCACCGATGCCTGGAAGAAATACGACGTCACCTTGAGAACCGGCCAGTTGGAGCCCTCGGCCAGCAGCCGGTTCGTCATTTCGGCCGCCTCAAAGGGCGTCGTCAACTTAAACCTCGTGTCACTCTTCCCGCCAACCTACAAGGATCGCGTCAACGGCAACCGCATTGACATCATGCAGCTTCTGGCCGACATGAAACCCGCTTTTCTCCGCCTCCCCGGCGGAAACTACGTGGAAGGCAGTGATTACGCCAACCGCTGGGACTGGCCGCGGACCATTGGCCCGATGGAACAACGCCCCACCCACATGAGCCCCTGGGGCTATCGCTCGACCGACGGCATGGGCCTTCTGGAATACCTCCAATGGTGCGAGGATCTCAACATGGAACCGGTCCTGGCCGTCTTCGCCGCCTACACGCTCAACGGCCAGAGCTACCCCGGCGAATATGGCCGGTTCGCCCAGGAGGCGGTGGACGAAATTGAGTACGCCATTGGCGATGTCAACACCAAATGGGGCGCCCAGCGCGCCAGCGATGGTCATCCCGCCCCCTTCAAACTGACCTATGTCGAAATCGGCAACGAGGATCCCGGCGGCGGCAGAGGGGGCCGGGTGGCGACCTACGCCGAGCGCTTCCCCATCTTCTATCTCACCATCAAGGCCAAGTACACCAACCTTCAGATCATTTCCACGACCCGCAACAACTTCGGCAACTACCCGCCCGATGTCATTGACGAACACTACTACATGAACTTCAACAGCGCGTTGAACAACGCCCATATGTATGACAACCGCTCTCGCACCAATCAGGCGGGGCAGCCGGTGCCGCGGATTTTTGTCGGCGAGTGGGCCACCCGCGACAACAACTCCACGCCTTCGTTCCACGCCGCGCTGACCGACGCCGCCTTCCTCACCGGCCTGGAGCGCAATGCCGATCTGGTCATCATGTCCTGCTATGCGCCCCTCTTCGTCAACGT
>JBEKUQ010000455.1:0-3504 GCA_049514835.1 Verrucomicrobiota bacterium
CCTGTTGGCCTGAAGGCTGTGGGCTTTGTCGAGCGTCTTGAATACGAGGCAAAGAATGACATCACCCGCCAATAGAACTGCGTCCAATCGTTTTGGACGCCGGGGAATGGGATACTCCAAAAGCAACGACCAATTGGCTGCGGTTGGAATGTGTTGTATGAGTTTGGGAAAGACCGACTTCAAAACCTCAATCTCCATCTCCCACGCTTTCGTTTGGCGTTTCTGCAATTCGTTGTGTTGGTAGGAACGGAGAAGCGAGCCTAGAATCTCATCGGGCGAGTGAGTGAGGAAATCGGCAAGCGACGCTCGATAGAAGGCTGCCATGCGCTCACTCCTTCACGCCCAGCAGCCATACGGTTTTCACGCCGAGAGCTTTTGCGAGAGCGATCAATTCGAAGTCGAGAACACCGCGAATCCCCGTTTCGATCTTCGCGATGCCAGCGCGATCAATTGAAACACCCAGCTTGGCCAGTTTCTGGGAAAGCTCATCTTGCGTGAGTTGCGCTTTGCCTCGCGCTTCCTTCACGCGGTTGCCAACAATATTTTGGCCGACCTGTGCCATGTGGCGCCAGGCTACCAGGTCCAGGCGAAAAATGTTGTTCTAGTTTGGAACACAATTTTCTTGTCAAATTTCGCCAACCTGGCCAGGTGTGTTGGCCGAGGTATGAACGAACATGGCTTTTGCATTTATATCAGCACGCTTTGCGAAGGAGCTGTGCCGGCAATTTGGGATGGCAATAATCTGCCTTGCGTATTCAAAACGGAGTTGGAGGCTCAACGTGAGATCGCTGACAACGCCATGACGAGGCTTCAGGAGTTTATGGATGGCCACCGCGATTTTGAGGATGCCATGACGGCTGAAGAATACGTTGTTCCCGTCCGGGTTTATCCCGAAGGCTCAATCGTTGATGGGGATGGAAATGTCTTTGGGAGAAAGGACTGGTGAAAGAGAAAAAAGAAGAGGCCGTGGCCCGCAGATCACGCGGATGAACGCAGATATGGAAAAGGAAAAGCCCCTCACCTTGGTCCTCTCCCGGCGGGAGAGGAAAGAGCGGTCGCGTGTCATTGGTTGGCGGGCGGTTGTGTCGCCAATGCAGTCGCGGGTTTTTCGAGATTGGAGTGGCTCGGCGGAGTCTCGCCTTTCGTATTGGAGGCATCCGGGAGGACCGGATGGATGGCCGTTTGGGACCTGAATGGTTACGTTCTTTCTTTGCGATTTTTGCGTTCTTTTGCGGCCTATGAATCTGTGTCCATCGGTGTTAATCGGTGGTAGATAAAAATGTCTGATGTTTTTAGCAAGGCGAAGCGGTCGGAGGTGATGGCGCGGATTCGCAGCCGGGGCAATAGGGAAACGGAAGTCGCGCTGGCAAAGTTGCTGCGCAGGCACGCGATCACGGGTTGGCGGCGACATTGGGTGATTCGGAAATCCGGCAGGCGGAGGTTTGCGGTGCGGCCGGATTTTGTTTTTCGCAAATCGCGCACGGCGGTTTTTGTGGACGGGTGTTTCTGGCATGGGTGTCCCAGGCACGCGACTCGGCCGAAGAATAACCGGGCGTTCTGGCGGCGAAAGCTGGCGGCGAACAAAAAGCGCGACCGGCTGGTGACGCGGACGTTGCGGAAAGCAGGCTGGCGGGTGGTGCGGATTTGGGAGTGCGCGCTGCGGCGGAGGCCGGAGGGGTGTGTGGAAAGGCTAAAGGCTAAATTATAAATGCCAAATGAAGAATGAGGGGAGGGAGAAAGGCTAAAGGCTAAATTATAAAGGCTAAATTATAAATGCTAAATGATAAATGGAAAATGGGGATTTGAAGCAAAGGGGCAAGGGGAGTGGCCAGATCACGCTGATAAACGCAGATGAGCAAGGAGCAAGGGAGCAAGGGGTCAAGCAAGGGGTCACCATAACTTTGCCCAATCAAACAGATAGAGTGATGCCCATTTGGGCTAAAATAGGGGACCCCCTTTGTGAATCCCATGCAGTCTGCTTTAAACGGGAGAGCGCATCGAAAACAGAGTTTTTTCTCTGTTGCCTCCGTTCCCTCCTGTTCCCAAAAATGGTTCCCCGACATTTTCACTGGCTTGCCCCCTCTTCACTCCGTCAGCCTCCAGTTTCCCTTCCACGCCATGACCGGGGCGGAGCGGGATATGTCTGTGACCTCCGGACCACTAGGAAGAAATCGCGCAATTCCAAGAAGATCTTTGCCGGAAAGGAACACAGCGCGGCCAGCCGGGACCGAATCCGGAATTGCCCGCAGATGACGCAGATTCACGCAGATAAAAAACTCTGAACTTTTCCTCTTCCCATCTGCGTGCATCGGCCCGGTTATCTGCGGGCAGAGTCCTCCCCTTTTCCCGCGTTTTTTTACCAACTAATATATGATTCTGTCCCGCCATGATTCTGTCGCCTCGACATCTGTTTGGGGGACCTTGCGGGATTCCCCCTTGTCCCGCCATAGCCTTGCGACGGCGGATGACCATCATTCCCCTGACTTCTCTCCGGCCTTATCCGTGTTCATCTCCCGATTCCATCGGGATGGTTCAATTCTTTTTGTTTGCGGCTTTCCGCTGATGATGCCGAGCAACCAGAAATCTTCACCCCGGCCGATGCGCTGTTTTCCCCAATCGGCGCTTCTCAGCTTACCGTCAACAACTTGTTCTTGGCCGTTTGTTCCCATGCGGACGGGCTGTCCAGGCCGGCTTTCCGCGACATGGCGATCGCCGCCGCTTTCAAGCTCTCGCGCAAAATCCGGCCTTCGGCCGATTTGGGGAGCGAACGCTGAAAGTAAAACCGCGACGGCACCTTGTAGGAAGCCAGGAAAGTCCGGCAATAATCCTTCAGTTCCCGCTCCGTCAGCAGCGTGCCCTTGGCCGTCGGCGCCAAGAAGGCGTGCATTCTCGTCTTATAACCCCCGGCCGCGTCCATCAATCCCACCACCGCGCACTCGGCCACCCTGAGATGATGGCGCAACACCGCCTCGACCTCGTCCGGGTTCACCTCGTGTCCGCCGATGTTCAGCATTTCCTCCTTCCGCCCGAGCAGAGTCACCGCGCCGCGCTCGTCGGCCAGGCCGCTCTCCCCGGTGTCATAGCCGTCCGACTGCAAGCACCTCATCTTGTGTTCCGACTGGCCCCAAAAGCCTTTCATCAGTCCGGGGCCGCTCAACAAAATCCGGCCGGTCTCGCCCGGCCGCGTTTCCCGCCCTTGCTCATCTACAATGCGCACATTGAGGGTTGGCGGCACCCGGCAGGTCCCGCTAATCACTCCATTGGCGCCAACCCTGAGAAAGCCGGCCTGCGCTTCCGTCAGGTTGCAACTCAGATCAACCAGCGTCCGTGGCAGCAGGCGGCACAACGGCGCCAACTCCCCCTCCATCGGTGGCGCGAAATCAATTTCGATTTGACGCAACGACCCGGCCAGCTTTTGCAGGACTGGCGCAAATTCTTTCAGCGCCACCTTTACGCCGTCCGGCGGGAACGCCAGTGCCGAAGGACGCCGGTGCTTCATCAGTT
>JBEKUQ010000456.1:0-3502 GCA_049514835.1 Verrucomicrobiota bacterium
GTGCGGGATTGTTTCGATGGAAGGAATGAAACCGCGGGTTTGGTCGCCACGGGTCGCCCACGCCGTCGCAGCCAAGGCGAGGCAAAGCAGCATAAGGCGCTGGAGGGTGAATTCCATGTCTTTTACGCCAAGGACGTTGCCAGGGTCATCGGGTTTTGGAAAAACGATCTTTCAGTCCAATTAACTTCTCCCAAAGTAATCCGGCGCGTTGCCGGGCTTCCATTTGATGTTGCAGCCGATGCTGGCGATCTGGATCGCCGGACCGGGTTTTCCCGCCAAAACCGCCTCCAGCGCGGCCCGCAAATCCCGGCCCGTCACCGGAACGTTCTTGCCCGGGCGGCTGTCGTCGAATTGGCCGCGATAGGCCAGCCGCCGATCCTTGTCGAATAGAAATATGTCCGGGGTGCAGGCCGCCCGGTAGGCCTTGGCCACCGCCTGCGACTCGTCGTAGAGGTAGGGGAAGGTGTAGCCAACCGACTGCGCTTCCAGCTTCATTTTCCCGGGGCTGTCCTCGGCATAATGGGCCGCGTCGTTCGCGTTGATGGCCACCACCGCGGCGCCGCGCTTCTGCGCATCCCGGCCAAACTCGGCCAGCCCGGCCCGGATATGTTTGACGTAGGGGCAATGATTGCAGATGAACAAAACCACCACGGCCGGAGCGGATGCAAAATCCGACAGCGCCACCATTTTGCCGTTGACGTCGGGCAGCCGGAAGTCCGGGGCCACTGTTCCCAGCGGCAACATGGTTGAAGGAGTTAGTGCCATGCCAGACAATATGGCGTCGCCGCGCCATTTGTCCAGAGTGGATTCCAGGCCCCCTCACTCCCCGCCGCTGTCCCGGCGCGGCGCCAGCAGGCGGCGGCCCATCTCCTCGATTCGCGCCGCCGCGCGGCTGACCAGGTCCAGGCTGATGGATTCCAAATCCTCGTCCTCCTCCACAAAGCTGGAGAGGTATTCCGCCGAGCGCGTCTGCAAGCCAATCCGGCGGCAGACAATGTATGCCACCGCCTCGGCCTCAATCTCCGTGACGGCGTATGGAAGTGTCAGACGATACGGCCACCAGCCGTCTTTGTCCACGCCCAGATGACCCAGATATATGTGCGCCAATTCATGGCAGAGCACGCCGTAAACCGCCGCCGGTTCCAGTTCCTGGCGCAGGCCGATGCGCATCTTCCAGCCTTGCTCCCGCGCCCGCGCCGTGGCGAAGCCCCCGCGCAACGGCCCCATCTCCTTGCGCTCAATCAGGATGCGGTCCCTCTCCGCGTTCTTCAGCGTGCGGTCCAGGATCAGCGGATTGAATGGGCCGGTCGCTTGCGTGAACAACTCCAATTTGCGCGGCAACGCCGGCCCTTCCGTGTCGGCAATGTCATAAACCATCAGCACCGGCGTCCGCGGCGCCAGGATGACCAGGCCCCGGGCCTCGTCTTTGATGGTGCGGCGGAAGACCTTGTGCCAACGGCTGGCCGTGGCGAAGTAGGTCGCGAGCGGATTCTGCAAATACACCAGCATGTTGTTGAACGGTGAATACTCGCGGAATTTCCCCATGAAATCCGCCGCCGCGGCAAATTGTTTGGAGCGGCGATAGCGCCGGCTGCGCACGAACAGCTCATCCAGCGACGATTGATTCTCCGCGTTCGGGCCAACCTCTCCGGCCAGCGCCTCGCTCACCGCCCCAGGATTCAGCGTGTAGTGAAGAAATTTGCGCGCCGCATCGGGCAAATCCTCCCGGGCCCGCAAGGCCGCCAGCGCCCCCGGAAGAACATGCCGCGCCGGCCAGCCCACTTCCTCCTCCAATCCGCCCAGCAACTCCGCCGCCGACCCCTGCCGGTGGACCACCCATTGCAGCGCAAACTCCATCGCCTGCCGCTGCAAGGACTCCGGCCACGCGGCGGACGCGGCTGCGCCCGCCCGCGCGGGGGAATGGGAAATTGGCGGGGCAGCAGGCTCCATTTTTACGAAACGGCCGACGGGCTGTCGGCGCCGGTTGTATCCAGCCGTTTTTCCCTGGCGGACATTTTCTCGCGATCCAGCATTTGACGGGCCTTCTCCAAAAACGCCTCCAACGTAAAAGGTTTCAACAAATACTCCGGCGGCGGGTCCAGCTTGCCCCAGCCTTTCGTTTCGTGGTCGTTATGGCCGGAAATGAAAAGCACGGGCAGGTCGGAGCGGGTCGCGCGCAGGCTCTTGGCCAGCTCCCAGCCCGTCATTCCGGGCATGGACATGTCGGTCACCAGCAGATCAATGGGCCGCGCCGCCTTTTCCGCCAGCGCCAGCGCGTTGGCGCCGCGGCGCGCCTCCACCACGGCATAGCCCTGCTGCCGCAAAACTTCCACCAACATCAGGCGGACGACCTCCTCATCTTCAACCAATAAAATGGTTTCGTGGCCCATCGTGGCGGCCAGGGCCGCCGTGGCGCTTTGCTCAATCATATTCAAAACACCGGCCTGGTTCAAAGAACGGCGGCTTCATCGTGTTTCCCCCCAGGATGCCGGCACTCGTTGGGCCGCGGCAAATTCCAAACCATACTCTGTCCTGATTCCCATTCGTGCCACGGCCCCCGCGTCCCTTCCAGCCTTCATCCCGGCTCCGGCGGCAATGCCTTGTTCAAACTGCCCCGGCGATATCCTTGCAAATCCAGCGTGACGTGGGCGTAACCGATTTTTTTCAGGGCTCCGGCCACGCCCTCGCCCACGCCGTCGGCCAGGAACTTTGGCATTTCCTCCGGCCCGACTTCAATCCGCGCCAGCGGGCCGCCCGGGCCGGCCGGTTCGTGGTGGCGCACCCGCAAATCGTGAAACCCCACATCGCGCAAAACATATTCCGCGCGCTCAATCATGGATAATTTCTCCGCTGTCACCGCCTCTCCGTGCGGCACGCGCGAACTCAGGCAGGCCATCTGCGGCTTGTCCGCCGTCGGCAGGCCCAATTGCGCCGACAGCGCCCGGATTTCCCCCTTGGTCAGCCCGGCTTCCTTGAGCGGCGCGCGCACCTCAAATTCGCCCGCCGCCTGCGCGCCGGGACGATAATCCCCCGCGTCGCTCGCGTTTTCCCCGTAGGCGATCACCGCGAAATGCTCCTCCCGGGCCAGCGGCGCCAGCCGGCTGAACAATTCCTGCTTGCAGAAATAGCATCGGTTGTTCGGATTGGCCGCATACTGCGGATTGTCAAACTCCGTCGTTTGGATGATGCGCAGTGGAATGGAAAACCGCGCCGCGATGGCCGCCGCCTCCTCCAGTTCCCGCCGCGGCAGGCTCGGCGAATCCGCCAGCACCGCCAGCGATTTGTCGCCCAAAGTCTGATGCGCCACATAAGCCAGCAGAACCGAATCCACCCCGCCCGAATAGGCGACCAGGCACGAACCATAGGAACGCACCAGGCCTTTCAACTTGTCGAGTTTACTCACTGTGCAGCCCAATATGCCACGCCCTCTTCGCAAAGTCGAGTCCGACGAAGAGACGGGCTTCCGGTTACCTTGATTTTGGAGCGAACCCAAGTTTCATTG
>JBEKUQ010000457.1:0-3494 GCA_049514835.1 Verrucomicrobiota bacterium
TACTCAGGCTATGCTTTCCCAAGACCTGAGCGGCGCTGGATGGCGTCCTCTCACGACCGATCAAGAATATATCAGCCACCGCACCACATGAACTCCTTGCCCTTTCTCCAATCCACCTTCGCCCTTGCCGCCCTTGCTGGCGTCTTCGCGATTGCTCCACCCGCCTTTGCCGCCGGCGCCGGCCAGCCGCAGTATTACGAACTGCGCGTTTACTCCACCAAATCAGAACTCCAGCAAAAGCTCGTCAGCGACTACTGGCAAAACGCCGCCGTCCCCGCCTACAACCGCATGGGCATCCGGCCCGTCGGCGTCTTCACCGAACTCCAGGATTCCCCCACCAACCACGTCTTTGTCCTCATCCCCTGCGATTCTCTCGAAATTTTTACCGCCATCCCCGCCCGGCTGGCCGCCGACGCCGCCTACCAGGCCGCCGCCGCCCAATTCATGGCTGTGACCAAAACCAACGCCGCTTATGAACGCATCGAAAGCTCCCTCAACCTCGCCTTCGACACCATGAAGAAACTCGCCCCGCCACCGTCGGCGGCCGACAAGTCGCCCTGCGTTTTCGAATTGCGCACCTACGAAAGCCCCAGCGAAGGCAAAGGCATCAACAAAGTCCAGATGTTCAACAGTGGCGAGACGGCCCTCATGCGGGAGGTCGGCCTTTCCCCCGTCTTCTTCTCGCAGACCATCGTCGGCCCGCAAATGCCCAACCTTGTTTATATGCTTTCCGGCCCGAACATGGACGAGCACAACAAACATTGGCAGGCCTTCCGCGACTCCCCCGTCTGGAAAGAATTGAGCGCCGACCCCCAATACCAGAACAACGTCTCCCGCGTCAGCAACCTCTTCCTCAAGCGCACTCCCGCCTCCCAGATATGACCGGTCATTTTCGCGGCAGCGACCGCGTCGCTCCCGTCGAGATGCCTCCGTCCACCAGCAGCGTCTGGCCCGTCACGTAGGCGCTGGCATCCGACGCCAGAAAAACCACCGCGCCCTCCAGGTCCTGCGGCGCCCCCGGCCGCTTCAGCGGAATCCGGTCGCACAAATAATCAACCCACTCCCGGTCCTCGTAGAGCGCGGCGTTTTGCCGCGTCTTGAACCAGCCGGGCGCCAGGCAATTCACCGTGATCCCGTAAATGCCCCAGTCGTCCGCCAGGCTCATCGTCAACTGTTTCACCCCGCCGCGGCTCGCTCCGTAAGGCCCCATTCCGGCGTAGCCCGCCACACACGTCACCGATCCGATGTTGATGATCCGTCCGTACTGGCGCGCCGCCATCTGGCGCGCCACCGCCTGCGCCACAAAGAACGTGCCGCGCAGATTCGTGTCCAGCACCAGGTTCCAATCCTCCCACGTGATTTCCAGCGCCGGCTTCCGCACGTTGCATCCCGCATTGTTGACAAGAATATCTATCTTCCCATAACGCGCCACCGCCGCTGCCGCCATGTTCTGGATGCTCTGGTAATCGCGCACGTCCAGCGCCAGCGGCCAGGCCCGGCGGCCCAACCCGGCTATCTCCTTTTCAAAGGAACTCAGCGCCGCGGCCTCGCGGCTGGTGATCACCAGGTCCGCTCCGGCCCGCGCCAGCGCCCGCCCGAAATACTGTCCCAGTCCCCGGCTTGCGCCGGTCACCAGCGCCACCTTGCCCGTCAGATCAAATGGATTTTCATTCATCGTAACCTCTCCGTTCTGCGCGAACAGCGAAAGGCAGGGCGGGCAGAGGACTGCCCGCCCTGCCTCCAATCCCCACCCTCACTGACGCATTACCATTCACAAGTAAATAGTATTGACATTAAATCAAACAGGTCAAGGCTTCAGCACCACCTTGAGCAACCCCGCTTCCTTCCGGTAAAGCCGCTCAAACCAAACCGCCCCTTCCGCCAGCGGCGCCGCCGCGCTGATCAGCGGGCCGGCTTGCAGCGCCCCGCGCCCCATCATCTCCAGCACCGCCGGATATTCGCCCCGCGACGCGCACGAGCCGTGCATCGCCAGCTCCCGCGTCACCGCCGTTTGCAGCGGAAACTCAATCCGCGGCGAGACGTTCCCCACCAGCGTCGCCCGGCCCCCTTTGCGCAGGCAGCCCAGCGCCAGTTCCACCGTCGCCGTCACCCCTGCCGCCTCGAACGCCGCGTCCGCGCCGCGCCCTTCTGTCAACTTTAGGATTTCGCCGGCGGCGTTTCCCCCGGCCGCGTTGATGACATCCGTCGCCCCCAGCTTTTTGGCCAGCGCCAGCCGCTCCTCCTCCAGGTCCACCACCATCAGCCGGCCGCACCCCGCCAAACGCAATCCTTGCGTCAGCGCCAGGCCGATCATGCCCGCGCCCACCACCGCCACCGCGTCGTTGAGCGTTATCGGCGCGCGCCCGATCGCGTGCAACGCCACCGCGAAAGGCTCCGCCAACGCCGCGTGTTCAAACGCCAAACCCTCCGGCAACCGGTACAAAATGCGCTCCGGCACCGACACCAATTCCGCCATCGCGCCTTCCTGCCGGTAACCCTCGCACGACACCCCCAGCACCCGCCGCCGATCGCACAAGTTGATCTCCCCGCGCCGGCAAAAATAACATTCCCCGCAATAAATCGTCGAATCGAACGTCACGCGGTCTCCCTTCGCCCACCCCTTCACCGCCGCCCCCGTTCCGGCGATGACCCCTGCCGCTTCGTGCCCCATGATGATGGGCGGCCGCCGCCGGCCCGTGCTGCCGTCCAGGCCATGCACGTCGCTCCCGCAAATGCCGCACGCCTTTACCGCCACCAGCACCTCGTCGGGACCGGGTCGCGGTGTCGCCGTCTCCTCGTAGGAAAACTTCTTATATTCCGTGAGAACCAGCGCCTTCATCATCAGCCAATTGGATCAACCGATACTCCGCCAATTCCTCCCCCCGCGCCAGCCGTAAATCCTCGTTTCATTTTTCATTTTGCATTTTGCATTTCCCCCGCTCCCTGGAGCGGCGGTCTGTGACCGTCGCATTTCACCGGCGCTAGAGCGCCGCTGCAATTCTTCATTCCGCATTTTGCATTTTACATTTTACATTTTCATTTCCCACCGCCTTCGGCAGCCAATACGCCAATCCCGCCGCAATCAGAATCCCCAGCGCCAGATCATCGAACGACAGCTCCAGGCTGCCCGTCTTGGACTTCAGCCAGCCCGCGATCGCCGGCCCCGCGAACCCGCCCAAATTCCCGCACGCGTTCACCAGCCCCATGACCGCTCCCCTCGTGCTCCGCGGCAGCGTCTCGCTCGGAATCGCCCAGAACGGCGCCAGCGCCACCGACGGGCCAGGGATGGACACGCAGAGAAAACCGTAGGACCACCAGAAATGATCCCGCAAACTCACGCTCACCAGCAGGCTCAACCCGCTCGCCACGTAGGTCAGCGCCACGTGCATCCGCCGCTCATTCACCCGGTCCGAGTGCCGCGACACCAGCACCATCAGCACCGCCGTCAACGTATAAGGCAGCGCAAACAACATCCCGTACTGCAGCGCGCTGAA
>JBEKUQ010000458.1:0-3485 GCA_049514835.1 Verrucomicrobiota bacterium
CGAAATCCTGGTGGCCAGACCGCGGGTCGGGCGGGGGCAGGGCAAACCGAGCACGTCGGCAATGGTGACTTGCGGAAAATCGTCTTTTGTCGCCTGCTGTACTTGACTCAAATAAAGCCGCGAAATGAGCCGGCTGTTCAATACTCCGAGCATAAAACCGGGTCCGGCCTCCTTCAGGCCCGCCGCCGCGCGAACCAGCAGGGAGTAAAGATTCTTGTTCGTGATGAAGGTCTCGCCGGCCAGGGCCGTCATCAACCGCTGCTGGCGGTTCACCAGGCGCCGCATCAGCAATCGCTCGCCTTCAAACCATCGGAACTCCTTGGGCCATTCCCGCATCTTCGGGCCGTACTCCACCCAGCTCGGCGCCACGAAATTCAGGTCGTAGCGATAACATCCCCTTCAAAATAGCGGTGTGATTGTTTGTTCGACTTGCTGGCTTGCAGCAGGCCCCGGTCAAACAGCACGCCTCGCTTCATTTCCACAAAATCCGCCATCCGCGTGCTCGACGCCTTGGATAATCTCGAAACCAGATTCGCCAGTCCGACGGAGAGGACGAATTTCCGGTCCGGCGAGCCTCTCCACACCGAGAGCGGGACAAGACTGTATTGGCGGTCGGCCAATTTGATGGATTCCAGCTTTGCTTTCTTCGGGTAGGCAAAGCACCGAACCGCCGCCTTTGCATCGGCGATTTGTTTGCTCAGGACAAAAGTGGCCGTGTCAATGTAGGCGTCCGCAAAAACATCGAACGGCAGCGCGATGGCCTCCTGAATCTCAAACTCCAGCAACCGCTCCCGCACGGCGCGATAGGCCGGGCCTCCCAGCCAGGCCGACGGCACGATGAAAGACATGCGCCCCTTTGCTTTTATGAGGCCAAGCCCCCTCTCGATGAACGCCAGATAAACATCTGGATTCCCACGGCAGCACGGAAAATGAACGGCGGCATATTCTTCGCCGGGTTCGTCGAGCAGCCTCCCGTAAGGCGGATTCCCAAAAACCGCATCGAAGCCGCCCGCCTTCATAATGTCCTTGAAGCCAACCTCCCAGTCGAAGGCGCGCACGCGCACCAGGTCGTCGGGCATCATCGAGAAATCGGACGCGATCAGCGAGTTGCCGCATTGGATGTTCTGCTCCAGCGGCGGCAGGAGCGCGTCGTCATCCTCCGGCAGAAGTTCGCGCTGGCGCTGGAGGGTGTTGCGGTTCTCGTTCTCCAGCATTTTGAGGTACAGCGAGAGTTGCGTCACCTCCACCGCGCCGGGGTCAAGGTCCACCCCAAAGACATTGCTGGTGAGAATCTGGCGCTTCAGCGCCATGGTCAGGTGAACATCCCCGGTTCTTTCATCCACCCAACACCACTTGCCTTTGCGCTCGCCGGGTTTGGACATCAGCCATTGCTGCCAGTGTTCGCACACCGCCTCGAACACGCGCAGCAGAAAACTTCCTGAACCGCAGGCGGGATCGAGGAAGTGAAGTTTCAATGTCGCCTCCGGCTTGGCGTGGTGCAACAACTTCTCGACGGTCTGCGCCACGATGTACTCCACGATGTAGCGCGGCGTGTAATAAACCCCGCCCGCTTTTCGGACTTCGGGCTTTTCCTCGATGGTGACGCCGCGGCCTTGCGGACGGACAACCTTGCCAAGAAATCGCTCGTAAATCGTGCCGAGAATCTCAACCGGGATGTAGCTAAAAAGGTAAGGCGACTCCTCGTCGCTCAAATCCGCCACAAACCCCGCCAGCCAGCCGTCGCCCACGACCAATTCCTCGCTGAAATGCGGCTTGAACAGGTTGCCGTCGAAGAACGGAACATGGGAAGGCGGGCGGCGGTCCAGCGCGCGAAAATGCCGGACGATGGCCCGCCAGAGCGAGTCCTTGGCCGCGCGCAGCCCGGCAGAACCGAAGCCGGCAGGAGGTTCCTCGTGCAGTTCCAATGGCTTTTGGTGCGCGCGAGCCACTTCTTCCTTGTGGTAACTTCGCTGCCAGGTTTGCACGATCGAATCCAGCAATACTCCCGTGTCAATGTCGCGCGCTTCGCAGATGCGCAGAAATAGAATGCGGTCCATGATGCGCTGGACGGCTTCGTTGAGTTTGTTGCCTTCCAGCAGGTCCGCGCGGTCATTGTTGCGGATCAGGTCAAAGCCAAGTTCGCGCCGGGCTTGGTCCAGAAAATTCAAGAAATCCACGTCGAGCGCGCGCGAACGGTCGGGTTTGATGAGCCATTGCTGGCGAGCCTTTCCTTTGCCCGCGGCTGTTTTTGGCAGTGTCTCAATCAACTGGTCAATGCTCCCGCCGCCGATTTTATCGCGGGCGAGCAGGTTCCAAATCTCCTGCGCCAGCAGCGGAAGTTCGCGAAACTGCCATGTTTTCCAAAGGCCGGCCAGCGGCTCATCCAGGTGCGGCCTGCCGCCGATGATATAGACTTTGAATTCCTCAAAATTGGTCAGGATGGCCAGTGGCAGGCTCTTGTTCCAGGCATAGCGCTTGGCTTGGAAGGCGTGACCCGCATGCAGCTCGTCGGAAGGCTTTTTGGCTTCGCAAATCAACCGATCATGACCCTCGGCGCGGAAAAGATAATCGGCCCGCTTTTGCCGCCCCCCTATTTCCGTGCGGCTCTCGATTTCGACCTCGCGCTTGCTTTGAATCAGTCCCGCGCTGTTCTCCAAGTCCCAGCCCAGCGCGCGGAAAAACGGATTGAGAAAATCATCGCGCAGTTGCGCCTCCACGTAGCCGGAACTCTTGAGTTCCGCCAGATTGCGTTCGAAAATTCCGGCCAGACGGGACAGTTCCTTCGCGAATGTTTCAAAGCTGGCGGCCGGCGGCATGGCAAGTGTTTACAGCAGAGTCCTCCCGGCGGCAACCCAGGAAAAAACGCGGCCCCGCCAAGCGAAAAACGGAAGGCAACAGCCCGCCACCTTGCACACTCCGCCGACCATCATCCGCTCCACGCTCATTCCATTTATCATTCTGCATTTTGCATTCCGCATTCTGCATTCTGCATTCTGCATTCTGCATTCTGCATTCTGCATTCTGCATTCTGCATTTTAATTTCCCCCCTAGTTCGCCCCCAAACTCTTTATCCAGGTGGCGCTGCGCGCGTATTCCGTGTAAGCCGGCTCGCCCAGCGCCTCGCGCGTGGCCCGTTCCGTCTCCGCTTGGATGGCATTCAGCGCCGCCGCGCGCCGGTCCGCCGGAAAGTTTTGATTGGCCATGACCTGGTTGCGCGTCTCCTCGGCCAGACGCCGCATTTCCAGCACGGATTGCGAAACTCCGGGCGGCAGATCAAACCGCTCGGCCAGGAGGGTGAGACTTTGAAAATCCGGGTTGCCGGCCTGCTCAAACTGCGCCGCCCGCTCCGGGCCAAGCTCCGCCTCGATCTCCGCCCGCATCTTCTCCTCCTCCGCCGTTTTGGCCGCCAGCACCGTTTCGTCGTTCGTGTCCTGATAGGCGTAGGCCGCGTCCAGCGCCTGCTCCCGCGCGAATATCTTCTGGAA
>JBEKUQ010000459.1:0-3483 GCA_049514835.1 Verrucomicrobiota bacterium
GTCAGCCTCGGTTCAATTCCGATCACCTTGAATTACGACAGCACGGATGCGGCTCCGCAGCCGGCTCTCAACGTCTCAGGTGCGTTGTCGCTCAACGGCAATGCCTTCACGGTCAACACCCTGAGTGGTCTGCCGTTGGCCAATGGCATTTACGTCGTGGCGCAAGCCAGTTCTGTCGCCACCGCCGGCACTTACCCGCCGGTTCAGGGAACCGCCATCGGTCCCACATCCAAAGGCGCCATCTCCGTCAGCGGCGCCCAGGTGCTTCTGACCGTTTCCAGCATCAACCCCACTGCACCGCCCATTCAGTTCAGTCTCAACGGCAACGTCTTGACCTTGAGCTGGCCGACCAATAGCGGCTGGACGCTGCAAAGCAACTCGATCGACATCGCGGTTCCGACCGACTGGCACAACATCCCCGGATCTGGTTCCGTTACCACCTTCCCGATCGACGTGAACACGGCCAAGACCAACGTGTTCTACCGTTTGTTCCTGCCTTAAACGGCTGATTATTCACCAACTCCGCGCTCTTCCTGCGAAGGGCGCGGAGTTGTTTTTTAGGCGCTTGTCGCCGAACGCAGCACCATCGCCGCGCCGGCGAGGAAAAGGACGCCGCTGTAAGCGAAAGCGATTGGGGCGCCGGCCGTTGTCCAAAGCAACCCAACGATCAGGCTGGAGGCGAAATCGCCCACTCCGTTCACCGTGGCCAGCAGCCCGAAAGCGACACCGTGGCTCTCCTCGCCGGCGAGTTCCGCGCAAAACGAATCTTCCAGCGCTTCCACCATCCCGGTGTAGAGACCGGCAAGTGAAAAAACGCCCGCCAGCGTCCAAACGTTCATCGGCAGGAAAACCAGCCCCAGGGCCATGACCGCCGCCAGAGCGTAGGCGACGGCGAGCAGACGCCCCTTATTGACACGGTAAGCCAGCCGGCCGGCCGCCATTGAGGCCCCCGCGGAAAGGACGTTGTGCAGAATGTAAAAGCCGGTCGCCGCTGTCGTGGCGCGCGTCAGGCCGAGGGTGGGCGCCAGCTTCTGCGCCGCCAGCAGCAGAAGCAAAGTGTGGGCGAAGTCGCCCGCGCCAAACAAGCCCGCTGCCGCCAGGAAGCGCCGGTAGCGGGGCGGCATCGCGCGCACGCTGGCGCCCAGCGATATATGCGGCACCGGCGTGCGCTCCCTTTCCTTGACCACCAATGCAATCAACAGCGCCGCCATCAGCCCCGGCAGCAGCGTCAGCCCGAACACCAACCGGTAATTCTGGTGGACGAGCGGCAGAAGCGCCAAGGCGGTCACCGGGCCGGCAATCGCGCCCACGGTGTCCATCATCCGCTCAAAGCCGAAGGCCCGTCCGTAAGTTTCGCGTTGGACGGAACCAGCGAGAATGGCTTTCCGCACGGGCGTGCGCACACCTCGTCCCAGCCAGGCGACGGCGCGGGCGAGGAGGACATGCCAGGCGCTGGCGGCCAGGCCGAAGCAGGCCGTGCCGAGGGCCGTCACCAGGTAACCGAGGACCGCCACCGGTTTGCGGCGCGCCAGCCGGTCGGTGGCAAAGCCGGAGGCCATTTTTGCCATGCTTGACAGACCGTCGGAAACGCCTTCGATCAGCCCGAGCCAGCCCGCCGCCCCGTTCAACGTGGCGAGGAAGGCGGGCAGCAGAGTGGTGGCTGTTTCGTGCGCCCAATCGCTGAAGAGCGAGGCCAGCCCGATGCCCAGGACGGTGCGGTTCAGCCAGCGTGCGGGCCGGCCTTTTTGTTCTTCAGGCATGAACTGTGCATTGAGAACAGCGAATTTCTGGTTTCACCATTCAGAATTCACTATTCAGAATTCACGCCCGCTCCATGTATTTGCCCGTGCGCGTATCCACCTTGATTCTCTCCCCCGTCTTGATGAACAGCGGCGCCTGCACGGTGATGCCGGTTTCCAGGATCACCGCCTTTTGCACGTTGTTGGACGAATCGCCCCGAATCCCTTCCGGCGCATCCGCCACCTTCAGCACCACGCTGGACGGCAGCTCGACGGCCACGGCCTTGTCCTCCACAAACGTCACGGTGACGCTGCCGTTCTCCACCAGGTAATTCTTCGCATCGCCAATCAATTCCGCCACCAGCGTGGTCGTCTCGAATGTTTCCGGATCCGAAAAAACAAAATCCTCCCCGTCCTTGTAACTGAAATCCATCTTCCGCGTCATCATCGGCACCACTTCGATCTTTTCCGTGGAACTGAAGCGCACGTCCGACGTTTTGCCCGTGCGGATGCTGCGCAGCGAGGCCTGCACGAAGGCGCGCAAATTCCCCGGGGTGCGGTGCTGCATGTCCAGCACCACCGAGATGTCGCCGTTGTAGTTCAGGGCCATGCCCTTTCGTAAATCGTTTGCTGATGCCATAAATCTTCTATAGTCAATCCCGCTCTCTATTGGGGCAGGGGAGGAAAAACTATCCAGTTCCCGGCGGATTGCAAGCCCGAAATGCCGGTTTTTGGCTTTGATTTTCAAGTCCCCGTCCCGCACACTTTCCCCGATATGCCAACCCAGCCCGCTGAATTTCGCAACGTCACCGCCGTCGCCAAAGCCAACGTTTATTTCGACGGCAAGGTCGTCAGCCACACCATTCTAATGCCCGATGGCGCCAAAAAGACCCTGGGCTTGATTTTTCCCGGCAAATTCCATTTCGGCACGGAAAAGGCCGAGCGCATGGAAATCGTCGCCGGGCGGTGCGCCGTCAAGCTGGACGGCCAGGTTGCTGTCAACACTCACTCCGCCGGCCAGTCCTTTGAAGTCCCCGCCAAGTCCGGTTTCGACATCGAGGTCACATCCGCCCTCTGCGAATACATCTGCACGTATCTTTAAGCCTTCCCATCCGTGGCGCCGGTCAATTCTGGCGATGGGGGTGGCCTATGCGGAAGACGGAAACTATGCGCTGGCGACGGCCACCGCGCAGCACACCCTGGAGTTGGCGGTGGCGCAAAAGAAGGAGGCGCTGGCCGCCACGCTGCAAAAGGAGATAAAACTCTACGAAGCGAACACCCCGCTGCGGAACGCGCCGCTCTGAGAGGGCAATTTGATGGTTGAGCAAGCATAAATGCTGCTCAACAATTGTGGATAATGCAAAGAGCTTGCTCCCGCCTTCGGATCGGGCACAGTTTTCCCTGAGCAAGGCGGCGGCCAGCCGGGCAGCCGCCGCACTCCAAAGAAGACGACGCTATTTTGGAGACATGATAACTCCGCAAAAACGACCAGCTCCGTGGCGTAGGGATTGGCTGGTTGGGTTTTTTCTGGTGGCCGTCACCCTCCTGGCCTATCAGCCGGTGTGGCATGCCGGATTTATCTGGGACGACGACAAATTTCTGACGGACAATCCCGTCATCAAAAGCGCGGATGGCTTGTACCGGCTGTGGTTCAGCGCTGCCACGCCGGATTACTACCCGATGACTTCCAGCTTGTTGTGGTTGGAATGGCATATCTGGGCCAACAACCCGCTGGGCTATCATT
>JBEKUQ010000460.1:0-3479 GCA_049514835.1 Verrucomicrobiota bacterium
CGCAAAAGCGGCAGCCGTAAGCGCAACCGACTTGAGTGGAAACACAGAGGGTGTGGCGGTCGCTGGCCTCGCCGTAAAGGGCGGGGTTGGCCGGGATGAGAACCGTTTCGATGAAGGCGCCGTCGGCCAGGCGCCACAAGAACTTTTGGGTGGTGTCGGCGGCGCCCTGGCAGCGGGCCAATTCCAGCGAGTAGAAGGAGTAAGCGGTTTGCAGACGGTGGCGCAGGGCCTTTGGCAGATTGGTCATGGCGTCCCAACTGGTGGCGCGGTGGGAGTAAAGCCACTCCAGCAGTTGGGCCACGCGGTAGGCTGGTTGCTGCCACGCGGCGAATTGGGCCTGCAAATCTTCCAGCGATTGGGAGCGGATGTCGGCGATATTCCCCGGGTTGGAGGGGGTGGCTTGGGGATTACTCACTGGGGCGGATTTCACATTTTTCGGCAAGTCGAGTTGACGAAGCGATTTAGAATTCTGGACATTTCGATTGAGAATTGGTCATTGAAAATTTGTCATTTGTCATTTGAACCCCCTCGCCGGCATCTTCCGATGAACAATAACAAATTCTCAATAACCAATTCACAATGGTTCTGCAAGGGTGCGTCCGGCACAGAAGCGGCACGGAGGTGAAATGCACCCTACTCAGTGGCCCGGGCGCGCAAGACTCTGAATTTAGGCCCGTCTTTGCCCTTCAATTCCATGGTCAACGCGTCGCCCGGCACGACGGCCTTGAGAGCCTGGTTAAACTGTTCGATGGTGGAGATGGCCTTGTTGTTGATCTTGAGGATGATGTCGCCCGGCTCAATGTCCATCACCTGACCGTAGGTCGGGCTGCTCGGCCGCCCGTAAGCCGGACTGCCCGGCAGGACGCCGGTGACAATCACGCCCGGGGTGTTGTCCACCCCGTATTTGTCCGCCAATTCCTTGGTCAAAGCCTTGGCGGTGAAGCCATAATCGGATTCGGAAGTGCGGGCGGGAGTGCTGGGCCGGCCGGAGGAGATGGAGACCAGGGATTCTTCGGGCGGAGCATCCGCCTGGGTGACAACCTTGAAAGGAAGGGGCTGGTTGCTGTTGTCGCGCTTGACGCTGATAGTGATGCTTTGGCCCGGCTTTTTGAGGGAGACGGTGTTGGCGAAGTCGCGCGCGGTTTTCACGGGTGTTCCGTCCACGGCGATAATGAGGTCGTTGGTCTTCAAGCCGGCTTTTTCGGCGGGACCATTCTGAATGAGGGAGGCGACGCGCACGCCTTCACCCAGTCCTTCCTGAGTCAAAACGTCCAACATGCCGCGGACGTCGCGGGCCATGCCGATGCCGATGATGGAGCGGGTGAATTTGCCGTCGCGAATGAGGCGGTCCTTGACCACTCTGGCCTCGTTGATGGGGATGGCCAGGCCGATGCCGCGGTTTTGGGTGAAGCCGGAAATGGGGTCGAAGGAACCTTCCATCATGGCGTTGACGGCAATGACCTCGCCGTTGAGGTTGATGAGCGGCCCGCCGCTGTTGCCGGGATTGATGACGGCGTCGGTTTGAATGTATTCCTGGTAGTCGGTGGTGTTGGCATAGGAATCGGAGGAAAGCTGGCGGGCCACGGCGCTGACGTGGCCGACGGTGACGCTGTAGGTCAATTCCAGCGGATGGCCGATGGCCACGACGAATTCACCGACGCGCAGTTTGTCCGAGTCGCCCAGTTTGGCGACCTGTAAATCAACGCCGACCGGTTTGATCTTGACGACGGCGATGTCAGTTTTTGGGTCTGATCCCCTGACCTCGGCGTCAAAGGAATGTCCGTCTCTGAGATAGACCTTGATCTTGTCGGCATTGTCCACGATGTGATGGTTGGTCAAGATATAGCCGTCCTTGGTCAGAATGATGCCCGAACCCTCACCCATGGCCCGGGGGCGAAAGCCCCCACGCCGTCCACGCACCGGCTTTTCGGTGACTTCCAGCACCACGACGGAAGGGGACACCTGTTGGGCAACGGCGACAAAGGCTTCGTTGAGCTGGCGGGCCATACTCAGCCCGGGCGATTCCGCCTGGCGGGCCGGGGCGGGCGGGTCGGCCTTGCGGCCCGGCACGATGCACCCCGCGATAAAGGCGGCGACGAGGGCCAAAAATACCGCTGCTTTGGATCGGTTCATAGAATCACGGCAATCCGACTGGACTGGATCCTCCACGGCGAAAACGCCGGAAAAGCTCTGGTCCGCATTGACATGCGCCAGCGGGGCAGATAACTTTTTCAATCCAGTTTAATGGATATGCCATGTATGATATTATCGAAAAACTCCTGATTTTGCAAGAACGGGATCGAAGAATCTTGCAAGTGCGGGAGCAGATGGCGCGGATCGGGCCGGAGCGGGAGACGCTGCGCACCCAGATGAGCGCGGCGGCGGCGGCGGAGGAGGGGGCCAAGGCGCGGGGCAAGCAAATCGAAAGCGACCGCAAACAGAGGGAGTTGGAGGTGGAAGCCAAGAAGCAGCAGATCGGCCGGTATTCGATGCAGCAGTTTCAAACCAAGAAGAACGAGGAGTACCGCGCGCTGGCGCACGAGATCGAGCTTTGCAACGCCGAAATTGTCAAGCTGGATGACGCCCAGTTGGAGTTGATGGAAGAGGCGGAAGCGACGCAGCGCGAGATTGCCGCGGCGGGCCGGCAGACGGAGGAGTTGAAAAGGCGGGCGGACAGCGAGCTCAACGAACTGGCCGCGCGGGAACAAGCGCTGGCCGCCGAGCTGGCCGAATTGGAAAGCAGCCGGGAGCAGGCCAAAGGGGCGGTGGATGGCCGGGCCTTGCAACGTTACGAACGGCTGCTGAAGATGAAGGGGGGCAGCGTGGTGGTGGGCATCCAGCACGGCGTGTGCGGCGGATGTCACATGAAGTTTCCGGTGCAACTGATGGTGGCCTGCCAGGCGGAGCGGGAATTGGTGACCTGCCCCAATTGCGGGCGCATCCTCTACTACACCAGCGACATGGATTTGGCGGCGGTGGACTGAGGGGGCGGTTTGGCAGAAGGCGCCTTTAACTTTCTGGGCGTGTCCGGGTCTTGGGAAGGGTTTTAGAACTATTGAGAATTGGTCATTGAAAATTGGTTATTGGCAATTGAAAACCACTTCCCCGACCGCTCAATTACCAATGACAAATTGTCAATTGAGCATTTGTCAACTGTCATGGGCCTGCTATATTAGAGATGATTTTGGAAGGGCGGAGAATCGCTTCGGTCCCGCGCAGGCGGGAGCGGGGAGGAAAGTCCGAACACCAGAGGGCGCGATGCCGCGTAACCTCCGCCGCAAGACGGCGGGCGGATAGACGCGGGAGGAATGCTTCAAGGCATTTCGACGGAAAGTGCCACAGAAAATTAAACCGCCGCGCCCGCAAGGGCGAGGCAAGGGTGAAAAGGTGAGGCAAGAGCTCACCGCCTGACGGGCAACCGGCAGGGCACGGAAAACCCCATCGGGTGCAAGGCCAAATAGGAGACCCCGGAGCGGCCC
>JBEKUQ010000461.1:0-3473 GCA_049514835.1 Verrucomicrobiota bacterium
GGATTTGTCGGACATCCAAAAGCTTTGTGAGAACGGTGTGGCGGCGCGCCTGCAGTACGTGGCCGCGGCGCTGGAAATGATCAAACGCGATTTGGACGGCCGCGTCGCCCTGCTGGGTTTTGCGGGGTCGCCGTGGACCCTGGCCAATTTCATGCTGGAAGGCGGGAGCGCCAAGCGGTTTGTCAAGGCCGGGGAATTGTTCCGCCGCGATCGCCGGGCCTACGATCTGCTCGCCGCGAAATTGACGGCGGCGGTGACGGAGTTTCTGCAAATGCAGATTGCCCGCGGCGTGGACGCGGTGCAGATTTTCGACAGCCTGGGCGGCGATTTGCCGACGGCGGAATTCGAGGCCGCATCGGGGCAGTGGATGGAAAGAATCGTCACAAAACTGAACAGGCAGGCCCCGGTGATCGTCTATTCCAAGGGCACACGCGCGTGGGACGCGCTGGCCAGGACTGGGGCGAACGTGATTGGCATTGACCACGGCATCGCGCTGGCGGAGGCGGAACGGCGGCTGCCCCGGGACACGGGCCTGCAAGGGAACCTGGACCCGGCATTGCTGACCGCCGCGGAGCCGGCCACGGTGGCGGCCAACACGCGGCTCCTCTTGGAACAAATGCGCGACCGCAACGGATACATCTTCAACCTTGGCCACGGCGTGCCGCCCCAGGCAAAAATGGAAAACCTGGAGGCGCTGGCGGCCACCGTACAAAGTTTCGTATGAGCAAATTGAACGTGGATCTTGAATTGGTGCAAAAGTACAACGTGCCGGGACCGCGCTACACCTCGTACCCGCCCGCCCCGCAGTTTTCCGACCAGGTGACGTGGCCCGAGGTGGCGGCGAAAATCGCGCAGGCCCAGCCCTCGGCGCGCGGGTTGTCGCTCTATTTTCACATCCCCTTTTGCGAGTCGCTCTGCTGGTATTGCGGCTGCACCACCGTGATCACCACGCAACGGGAAAAAGGAGCGCTCTACTTGACATATCTGGACAAGGAAATGGAGTTGATGAGCGCCCGGCTCAATCCCGAGCGCCAGGTCGTGCAGTTGCATTGGGGCGGTGGCACGCCGACGTTCCTCTCGCCGTCCGAAATCCGCTGGCTGGGCCGGTCCATCCGCAAGCATTTCACTTTCGCGCCCGACCTGGAAGCGGGGGTGGAGATTGATCCGCGCCGGTTGACCGAAGATCATGTGGCGGCCTTGCGGGAAGTGGGCTTCAACCGGGCCTCGATTGGCGTGCAGGATTTTAATCCGAAGGTGCAGGAGGCAGTGCATCGGATTCAACCGCCCTGGCAGACCGAAAACGCCATTGCGTGGGCCCGCGCCGCCGGTTTTCCATCGGTCAACGTGGATTTGATTTACGGTCTGCCTTACCAAACCGTGCAATCCTTCGAGCAAACCCTGGACCAAATCATCGAGCTTGGGCCGGACCGGCTGGCGGTGTTCAGCTACGCCCATGTGCCCTGGATGAAACCGGCGCAGAAAATTCTGGAACAGGAGGCCGCCTTGCCCAACGCGGAAACAAAGCTCGCCCTTCTGAAACTGGTCATCGAGAAGCTGACCCACAACGACCGCTACACCTACATCGGCATGGATCACTTCGCGCGGCCCGCCGATGAACTGGCGGTGGCGCAGCGGCAGAAAACTCTGCAGCGCAATTTCCAGGGCTACAGCACCAAAGGCGGGGCGGACATTTACGCCTTCGGCATGTCCTCCATATCGCAGGCCGATGGCGTCTATTGGCAGAACATCAAGGATTTGGCCAAGTACTATGAGGTGCTGGATTCGGGCTGGGAGCCGTTCGCCAAAGGTTACATTTTAACCGCCGACGACAAGATTCGCCGGCATACCATCATGCGCTTGATGTGCGACATGTGTCTGGACTACGCCGCGCTTTCCAAGGACCTGGAAATAGACTTCGCCGCTTATTTCAAGGCGGAACTGGATTCGCTGGCGGACCTTGAAAACGACGGCCTGTTGCAACGCCGCGCTGACGGCCTGATGGTCAACGAGGTGGGCCGCCTGTTCATCCGCAACATCGCCATGCGTTTTGATCGCTACCTTCCCAGCGCCAAGGAACGGCGCTTTTCCAGAACAATATGAAGCCAGTTGCCATCATCGGGGGGGGCATCACCGGCCTGACCGCCGCTTTTTGTCTCAAGCGGCGCGGCCTGCCCGTCATCCTGCTGGAAGCGTCCGATCGCCTGGGCGGCGTGATCCGCTCCGTGCGCCGCGACGGCTTTCTGGCGGAATTCGGCCCCAACAGCATCCTGGAGACTTCTCCCATCATTTCCGACCTGGTGCGCGGCCTCGGACTGGAATCGCGCCGGCTTTATTCCGATCCGGGCGCGGAAAAGCGTTACGTGGTGCGCCACAAAAGGCCGGTGGAAATTCCAACTTCCGCCGCCAGATTCCTGACCACGCCCCTCTTTTCGCCGCGGGCCAAGCTGCGGGTTTTCGCCGAGCCGTTCATCGGACGGGCGGCGGAAGGAGTGGAGGAATCCATTGCCCAATTTGTGCTGCGCCGCCTCGGCCAGGAGTTTCTGGATTACGCCATTGATCCCTTGGTGGCCGGAGTCTATGCCGGCAACCCAAGAATGCTCTCGGTTTCGCAGGCCTTCCCCAAACTCCATCTGCTGGAGCAACGGTATCGTTCGCTGTTTTTGGGGCAATTCCTGGGCGCGCGCGCGCGCAAACGCAGCGGAGAAGTTTCCAAACAGGATGCGAAGAAGTTTTCCTTCGATGACGGCTTGCAGGTTCTCATTGCGGCGCTGCAAGCCGGCTTGGAGGGAGCCATCGAAACGTCGGCGCCCATCGGTGGTTTGCGCCGCACCGAGGATGGCTGGTGGGTGGAATTGGACAAGGCAGGCGCGTCCAGCCCGCTGGAGTGCAGCGCCGTTCTCCTCGCCCTGCCGGCCCACAAAATGGCTGCGCTGGAAATCAAAACCACCCCGGCGCTGGAGGTTTCGCCGTTGGCCGAAGTGTATTATCCGCCCGTGGCTTCGGTGGTGCTGGGCTTTCGCCGCGCCGACGTGGCCCATCCGCTGGATGGATTTGGCATGCTCATTCCGGAGAAGGAAGGGTTTAACATCCTGGGCGCGCTCTTCTCCTCGTCGCTCTTTCCCAACCGCGCCCCGCAAGGCCAGGTGGTTCTCACCTCTTACCTCGGCGGCGCGCGCTCCCCGCTCCTGCCCCTGAACACGCCCGAGGCGCTGGCGGAAATCGCCGTCAAGGACCTGGAAATAATCCTGGGCGTCCGCGGGCGCCCGGTCTTTCAGCATGTCGCCGTCTATCGCCAGGCCATTCCACAGTACAACCTGGGTTACGGAAGATTTCGCGCGTTGATGAGCGAAATGGAATCCAAGGCGCCGGGCCTCTTTGTGGCCGGACACGCCCGCGACGGCATTTCGCTGGGCGATTCCAATGTCTCCGCCCATAATGCGGCCGGGAGAATCCAGGCGTTTCTGGCGGCAGGC
>JBEKUQ010000462.1:0-3473 GCA_049514835.1 Verrucomicrobiota bacterium
GCGACTTTTCCTCCGGCGGCTGGGCCACCGTATAGCCGGGGGCGCGGTGGAAATTCAGGCAGACATGGATGCCATGGCGGTCGCCAAATTCCACCGCTTGATCAATCTGCTTGAGGACCGGTTCACGGAACCTGGTCCAATCGCCCGGCTCAATCCACAGGCGGTAATCCATGGGCAGGCGGACAAAATTGAAACCCAGTTCGGCCAGCCACTCGAAATCCCGCTCGGCAAAGGGATCGTTGCGGCCATTGAACTTGTTGAGCAGGTTGAAGCCGCGCCACGGAGGCAGCTTGGAGGCCGAGGCTTCCGGCAACACCGGCGCCTCCACGCCCGCCGTGGCAGATACGGCCGCGCCCAAGCCCGCCGCGGCCACGGTTTTGAGGAATTCTCTTCTGGAAGTGTTCATGTTAAGTCAGAATGATGGAGTCAAAAGAATAGAAAGGAAATTCTTTTCCTCACCGCAGTCCAGCCGCTTCCATCAAGTGAACGTTTATGGGGCTTGCCGGCCCTGCCAGCCAGGAATGAGGAATGAAGAAGGGGGAGGAAGGATTAAGATTAGGATTAAGAGGAGGGAGGGGAAGGCGGAGGTGGTTATTTTTTGGATTTGGCCTGGAAGATGAGGCGGAGGGCGTTGACGCGGGACTGGGAACCAACAAAGAGGTTGTCGGGGAATTTGCGGCTGGCCAGGAAGCTGTCGGAAATCATGGTGGCCTGGGTGAGGTCGGAGGCCAGGCCGGCGAGATACTGCAAACGGAGGTTGCGATCGGTGTTGATCTGGGCGCCGGCGAGCCAGGATTGAAGGTCGGCGGCCTGGCCGCCATAGGTGCAGAGCAAGGCGAAAACGGAGCCGAGCTTGACGTCGGAGAGGGATTGGGCCGCGGCGGTCTCTTCCTTCCAGCGGGCCGCCAGTTTGTCGAGGTCTATGGTGAGGGGTTCCTCGGTGCCCAAGACGACGGTGTCGTATCCGGTGCCGCTGTCGTCGTTGTTCCAGAGGGTGCCGTTGGGAAAGACGTTGAAGAAGGTGGCCACTTCGCTTTTGACGGTGGCGAGGTCGCTTTCGTAAAGGGGCACCCATTGAGTGACGATGCCGCCAGGATTGAGATGCTGGCGGCACATCTGGAAGTAATCGCGGGTGTAGAGGGTGGCGGCGCCCTTGACCCAGGGGTGGATGGGGTCGGAGGTGATGATGTCGAATTTGTCGCGGGAGGTGAGGACGAAATGGCGGGCGTCGTCGTAAAAGATTTTGACGCGGGGGTCGTGGACGACGTCGTAGTTTTCCTTTTTGAAGAACGGCGCGATTTTCCTCGGGATCAAGGGTTCGATTTCGCAGATGGTGATGTGGGTGACTTCGGGATAGGTGAGGAAAGAGCCGGCGGTGACGCCCGCGCCGCAACCGACGACGAGAACGGAGCGCGGGTCGTGATGCAAGAGCGCGGGGAGGTGGCCGAGCATGCGCTGCAGGCGCATGTCCTGCGGGTCGGTGGAGGCTTCGATTTTGCCGCTGATGTGGAAATTGAGGACGCCGTTATCCATTTGCGTGACGGCGACGGAGGCGTTCATGCCCTCGCCCATATAGACCAGGGAGCGGTCATCGTAATAGGTGGCGATGTAGCGGCCATGGGCGATGAGTTTCCAGGGAACGGGCGGCACGGTGGCGACGAACCAGCCGGCGAGCGCACAGGCCACGACCAGGGAGACGATGAGGGCAACGACGGCGGAGGTGGACGATTGGCCGGCGGCTTCGCCGGGCAGTTGCCGCCAGAACGAGGCCAGGAGCAGGACCACGCCGGAGGCGGCGGAGAGGCCGATGAGAAGGCGCTGGGTGTCCTGGGTGCCCAACCAGGCAATCAAGAGAAGGCTGGCCGCCAGCGCGCCGAGAATAGCGCCGGCGGTGTTGGCGGCATAGACTTTGCCCACCAACCGTCCGGGATCAGCGCCGCCCACGGCCACGGCCGCCAGGGCGAGAGGGAAACTGGCGCCCCAGAGAATGGTGGCGGGGAGCAAAGCCCACAAGCAACGGACCAAATCGAGTTGGAAGTTGAACCAGGGAGTGTTGGCGGCGAGCTCTGGATTAACCGGCCAGTAAGGCAGGGAGCCGGTCAACATGCCGGCGGCCCAGGCCATGGCCCCCGCCAGCAACACCTGGCACCAGCCCAAGGCGACGGCCGGGGGCACGCGGCTGCGGGCCAACCAGGAGCCGGCCATGCTGCCGAGGCCAAGCCCGGCCAGAAAGACGGCGAGGATTATGGAAAAGGCATAGACGGTCGCCCCAAGCATCAAGGAGAGCAAGCGGGTCCAGAGAACTTCGGACGCGAGCGCGCAGAGGCCGGAGAAGGCGATGACGAGGCAAACGAGCTTTGAGCCGGCGACGGGCGCCGGCGGGGATGTTTCTTCCGGCCTGGCCGCAGGATGGCGCGGGGTGAGAAAGGCGAGGAGAAAGGCGGACAAGGCGACGGTGGCGTTGATGGCCGCAGCGACATAGGTGGCCACAGCCATGTCATAGACGCGGAGAAGATAAAACCCGGCGAGGAGGCAACCGAGCACGGCGCCGACGGTGTTGCCGCCGTAGAACAGGCCGAGCCAGGACATGCCGCGAGCGGTGGATTCCACCCATCGGGATATGGCGGGCAAGGTTGCGCCCATGAGAAAAGTGGGCGGGAGCAAACAAACCGAGGCGACCACTCCGCGCCAGAGGATGCCCGCCAGACCGTGGCCGGCGTGGGGGGCGTATATGCGCGCCACGGCGGGCACGGCATACAGGACGGTGACGCCGAGGATGGCCATGGCCGATTCGAGCAGGGCATAGACGCGCAAGGGATGGCAGCGTCGCGGAATAAGGCGGGCCAGAGCCAGGCTGCCCAGGCACATGCCGCCCATAAAGGTGCCGAGCAACAGACCGAGGGAAACGGCGGAGGAGCCGATGACAAGCTGGAGCAATTGGAGCCAGACGATCTCGTAAATCAAGGCGGCGCAACCGCTGCCGAGAAACAGGAGCAGAAGCGCGGGCAAAAAGCGGGGCGGGGCGGCTGGTGGCGGCGGCGGGCTGGTTTGGGGCGAAGACATCAGCGGTTGAGAGGATTGAAAAAAGTTCGCCGCGCCGAAGGCCCGGGTGCCTCAGCGCGGCGAATGAATTTTCAAAATGAGAATTATTTCGCGCCTTGGTCAATCCAGGCGCGAATCAGGCCGATTTGATCGGGCGTCAGTGGTTTGTGAACCGTGGGGACCATGCCGGGGCCGCCGGGACCGCCGGGGCCGCCCGGGCCTTGCGGCGGCTGGTTGGGCGCGCCCGCAGCCGGGGCATTGTTGGCGCCGGGGCCGCCGGGGCCGCGGCGAGGGCCGCGCGGTTTGGGAGGCATCGGATGCTCGGGGCCGGCCTCCCAACAGATGTTGATGACCAAATCGCTCTTTTCACTTTTGCCGGGGACGATCACTTGGCCGTCCCGGCTTCCTTTGAGAGCGGCGGCCAGACTGTC
>JBEKUQ010000463.1:0-3469 GCA_049514835.1 Verrucomicrobiota bacterium
TGCAGAATGACGGCGCCTTCCGTCGGGCGGATGAGTTGGAGCAGGGTGCGTCCGAGGGTGGATTTGCCGCAGCCGGATTCCCCCACCAAACCGAGGATTTCACCCTTGCGCAATTCAAACGAGACGCCATCCACCGCCCGCACCAACCCGACGCACCGTTTGATGACGAATCCTTTCTCCACCGGGAAGTGGGTTTTGAGATTGTCAACACGCAGAAAAGGCGCGGCGCGGTTTTCGGGCGCGGTCATACCTGGAGATTCTCCCTTTGCACGCGCAGGCAGGCGGAGCGATGGCCCGGCGCGACCTCCCAAGCCGCCGCTTCGCCCCGGGCGCAATCGTCCACCGCATGATCGCAGCGCGGCGCGAACGGGCAGCCGGGCAGGGGATGCAGCAAATCCGGCGGCGCGCCGGGAATGGTGTAAAGTTCCCGGCCCTTTGCCTGGAGGGCCGGAATGGATTTTTGCAGCGCGCGCGTGTAGGGATGCTTGGTCTGGTAAAAAAGTTCCTCCGTCCGCGCGCTTTCCATGACCCGGCCGGCGTACATGACGAGGACGTGGTCGCAAAACCCGGAAACCACGCCGAGATCGTGGCTGATGAGAATCACCGCCATGCCGAGTTCGGCCCGCATTTTTTTCATCAGCTCGAGAATTTGCGCCTGGACGGTCACGTCCAGCGCCGTGGTGGGTTCGTCGGCGATGAGCAGGTCCGGTTTGGTGATCAAAGCCATGGCGATCATGACCCGTTGGCGCATGCCGCCGGAAAACTGGTGCGGATACATGCGAATGCGATGCCCGGCGTCGGGGATTCCGACTTCGTCGAGCATGTCGAGGGCGCGCCGGCGGGCGGCCACGCGGCCGATTTTTTCGTGAATGAGGAGCGGCTCGATCAATTGGTCTTCGATGCGCAGATACGGGTTCAGCGAGGTCATCGGGTCCTGGAAAACCATGGCCAGGCGCCGGCCGCGAAGTTGGTTGAGCTGCGGGCGCGGCAGTTGGAGCAGGTCCAGGCCGTCAAATAGAGCCTGGCCGCCTTCGATCCGCCCCGGCGGCTGGGGCAACAGGCCCATGATCGAGTAGCAGGTGACGGATTTGCCCGAGCCGGATTCGCCGACGATCCCCAGGGTTGCGCCACGCTCGATCTGAAAGGATACATCCCGCACCGCGCGCACGACGCCCGACCGGGTGTGGAAGGCGGCGCTCAGATTGTTGACAGCGAGCAGGGGCATGTTCAATCCTTGGAAGCGCGCACGTCCAGGGCGTCGCGGAAACCGTCGCCGAGAAAATTGAGCGAGAACAAGGTCAGCGCCATGACCAGGGCGGGGTAGGTCAGCAGCCACGGGTATTCTTCCATCATTTCGGCCCCTTCCTTGATCAGCACGCCCCAGGAACTTTGCGGCGGCTGCACGCCCAAGCCCAAAAAGCTCAGGAACGATTCCAGCAAAATCACCTCGGGCACCGTCAGCGTCGCATAAACAATGATCGGGCCGAGAAGATTGGGGATGATGTGGCGCAGAAGGATGCGCCGCCGGCGCAATCCCAGCGCGCGCGCCGCCTCAATGAATTCCTGGTGTTTGAGTGACATGACCTGGCCGCGCACGATCCGCGCCATGGTCAGCCATTCGATGGCGCCGATGGCGACAAAGAGCAGGCGGATGTCCTGCCCGAAAAACACCATGAGCAGGATGACGAAGATGGTGAAGGGCAACGCGTAGAGGATGTCCACCGCGCGCATCAATAGGGCGTCGACGTTGCCGCCGGCGAAGCCGGAGACGGCGCCGTAGATGACGCCAATGGTGAGCGAAACGGCGGTGCCCAGCAGTCCGACCATCAGCGAAATGCGCCCGCCATAAAGCAGCCGCGCCAGGAGGTCCCGCCCGAGCGGGTCGGTGCCGAGCCAGTGCGCGCGGCTCGGCGGGACCGGGCCGAGGGCGAGGTTTTGTTGTTCGTAGGTGTAACCGATGACGTAGCGGCAGAGCAGCGGCTCGGAAAAACAGAGCACCGACAGGACGGCGACGACGGCGAGGCCGAAAACGGCCAGCTTGTTTTTCCGCAGCCGGCGCCAGGCGTCGCGCCAAAAGGACCCGCCCGGCTCCGATTCCAGCCGCTCAATCGTTTGGAGGGTCGAGTCAGCCATTATTCAAAGCGCAGCCGCGGGTTCAGCCAGACCAGGACGATGTCGGCCAGCAGGTTGAGGACGATGACAAAAACGGCGTAAAACAAGACTGACCCCATGACCATGAAGTAGTCGCGGTTAAACGCGGCGGTGACGAAATAGCGGCCGAGGCCGGGGATGCCAAAGATAGTTTCGACGACAAAGGAACCTGTCAACAATCCCGCGATGGCCGGCCCGAGAAACGAGACCACGGGCAGCAGCCCGCCGCGCAGGGCGTGTTTGAAGAGGATGCGCGGGCCGCTGGCGCCCTTGGCCTGGGCGGTGCGGATAAAGTCCTGGCTCAGGATTTCCAGCAACCCGCCCCGCGTGAGGCGCGCGATATAAGCCGCGTAGTAGGCCCCCAGGGTCAGGGCCGGCAGGACGCGGTCGCGCGCAAAGAACCAGCCGGCGGCGTTGCACCAGTCCAGGTGCAGGGCGAAGGCGGAGATCAACAGCGGCCCCATGACAAACGTCGGCACGCACAGCCCGATCATGGCCAGCGACATCGGGACATGGTCCCAGGCGCTGTTGTGTTTGCAGGCCGCCACCAGCCCGGCGAGCAGGCCCAAAACCAGCGCGACGGCCAGCGCTTCGATCCCCAGTTCGAGCGAAACGGGAAAGGCTCCCGCAATAATCTCGTTGACAGTGCGGCCGGGGTATTTGAAGGAAGGTCCGAGATCGCCGCGCAGCAGATGCCCCATTTGCAGGAGGTATTGTTGCATCAAGGGCTTGTTCAGGCCGTAATGGGCCTCCATCCGGGCGCGCACTTCCTTGCTGACTTGTTTCTCGGTGTCAAACGGGCCGCCGGGCGCCAGGCGCATCATGAAAAACGTCACGGTGGCGATGATGAAAAGAACCGGGATCGTTTCAAGAAAGCGGCGGGCGATGAAGCGCAACATAGGTCAATCGGTTTCCGCTTCCAGATGGATATACTTGTAGTTGGGCTGGTCCAGCAGGTTGGGATACCAGCCTTTGACGTTGGGCCGGATGAGACGCGGGGTGGTGTAAACGTAAATCGGAATGATGGGCATTTCATCGACCAAAATCGCCTCGGCTTTTTGATACGCGGCGTAGCGGACGGCTTGGTCGCCCGTGTTCGACGCCGCCCGGCAAAGCCGATCGTACTCGGCGTTGGACCAGCCGGTTTCGTTGTTGCCGCTCTCGGTGGTGAAGCAATCGAAAAACGTGCTGGGGTCCATGTAATCGCCAAGCCACCCGGCCCGGCCAATGGCGTAATTGGTGCGCCGCATCGAATCCAAATAGACCTTCCACTCCTCGTTGTGCAAGCGGACGTCGATGTTGAGGTTCTTCTTCCACA
>JBEKUQ010000464.1:0-3466 GCA_049514835.1 Verrucomicrobiota bacterium
GGATGTGTTTGAGAAGTGGCGCGGTCGCGGCCACCTGCCTGTCGGAACCGGCGGAGACGATTATTTAAGGCTGATTCGCGATGGTGACCACAGTTGACCCTGACCGCTGCGATACGCCGGGTCAGAACTGCAGCCGGATTTCGCTCGCCCAAACGTGCTTCAACAGTTCAGCATCGCTGCGGGCCAGCACGCCCAAGCGGCGGCGCAAAAGGAGTTGTTCCAGGCAATCCAGCCGGGACAGTCTGACAGTGGAGGCCACGCGCAAACCCGCCCCTGCCCAATTTTGCAAGGCTGCATCGGTCCTGGAACGCGGCTCTGCCGAAGTCACTGCCGCGACCACGACATCGGCGGCATCCGTCCAGAGGACCAAAACGGGACGCAGCTTCGAGGCGGCGCCGTTGGTGAAAGGAATATCCGCAAGCCAGAATTCACCGGGCTGCGGCATCGTCGTAAAGACCCTCGTCTTGCGGGGGGTAGCTGTTTAGAAAGGCGCTGTGGTCGCGCACGGCCTCCTGGCTTTTGTCGGCGGCAGATTTGATGATCTTGAGCTGCTGGCGGCGTTGGTCAACCCAAGCCGCCAGCCTGGCGAAGTCTCTGGGCGGCAATTGCTCGACGGCGTGCTCGATTTCCTCAATCTTGCTCATGCGGGAAAAATAGCCGCATTCCGCTGAAAAACAAGCCTGTATTGCCGGTGGCCTCTGCCGATGGGGTTGACGCGGCTTTCCTTCTTCCATTTGTCCCATCGCGCTCAAAAACATCCGTGATTCGGGTCCAAATTGGCCAAATTCATGGGTGACCCCTGCGAGGATTCGGTTGCGGTCAAGGCCGGAATGGATTAGTTTGCGCGTAATGAAAGCTAAGGAAAAGAAATCCAAGAAGGGACAAGTTCCTTTTGACCCGATTCTTTTCGCCGTAACCGTTCCTTCCCGCCAGCCGACCGCCCAGGACCGGGCGGATGCCAAAGAGCGCACCGACGATGCCGTTGAGCCGAAAAATCACAAGACGATGGATGACATGGTCAAGGATTTATCAAGGGGGTCACCATACTTTTGCCCAATAGCGCAAGGTCCGGTCAGTTTTATTCAGCAATAGTATGGTTTGAGCCGTGCCACAAATTGGCCGTCTGACCCCTTCGACGCTCGCCTCGTGCCAGTTGCCGAGAGCAAGCCAGCCGAGGGCGGCGGACAGGTGGAATTTGTCCGGTGGTTTCAACGATTTCACAGGCCGATAATCGCAAAAAACGGCTTGTGGCGCAAGGACCTCTCACGGGAGCGGCCTAATTGTCGATCCTTCGACCCATTAAATTTGCTTGCGCTATCTCAAATTGCTCGTATCATGGAAAATCAGCCCGGCTTCTTGAACACGGGAAAGTTGAAGGACAAGAAACATTGATGTTAAAACTTATGAATCCTGACCCAAAAATTGATGTGCTGCTCACCTGTTACGACGCCCTAAAGACTCTTGATACTGAAAGCCAGAAATGCGTGATTTCGCAATTGGCCAGCAGATTGGGAGGCGTGAAAACATCTGATTTGAGTATTAAACCAAAGGCACCTAATGAACGGATGCTGCCTCACGCCGAAAAGCCAAGCGATTCGTCAGGCGCACCAGATGACGGTTTCGCCGTGGCATTTTCCAAAGCGAACCCCAAGACGGAAGACCATAAGGTGCTGTTCGCGGCCTGGTTTCTTTTCGGCAGAATTGAAACGCAGGAGTTCAGGGGGATCCAAGTAAGCAAGAGGCTTACGCAGACGGGCCATGGCGTTAACAGCGTGTCAGTTTGTTTAGGACGATTAAAGCACCTAAAGCCCGCGCTAATTGTCCAGGTCAGGTCAACCGGAAATAAGAGGCAGTCTCGGAAAATCTACCGCCTCACAGACGAGGGCGTTAAAACAGCACGACAGATGCTGGAATCACCGTCTGAATAATGGATCTCAATGAATGCTCAACTTGATTCGTTCGTTTCCCGAATCGACGGGTTTTCATTATTCTCACCCTCTCTTCAAAACGAGCATTTGGCATATTATCTCCATTCCACTGGAAAAGAGACCGTTACAGGCGGAGAAATCAATGCGCTTCGTGCCCAATTGAAACTCTCCCCTTTCAACTCGGCGAATCAACTTTGGATAGACTCGCGAGCGAGTCGTGATAAGAATAACCGCCCACGTTTCGTTAAAGCAAGAAGGGGTTACTCACTTGAACGAGTTGTTTTTGAGGAGTTGGAAAAGAAATATGGGCAACGGCCAACAGCGACAATTATCAAATGTGATTTGCTTAGACACCTTGCTGCATTGACTGACGCCCAGCTTAAGGAGTATCTGACAGAGGCCATCAATTGCTTTGACAGTCGTTACTTCAGGGCTAGCATCGTCATGGCTTGGTGCGCTGGTTATGCAATTTTGAGGACGTGGCTGTTCGCGACCCATCTAGCCGCACTCAATACCGTGACATCTTCGTGGAGAACACCTAAGCATATCACCAGAATCGAAGACTTTGATGAGTTGGGTGAACGTGCGGTGCTGGACACGGCCCGGACGGCGAATGTCCTCACAAAGGAGCAACACAAACAACTCGTCGCACTGCTTGACCTCCGAAATTCATTCGCTCACCCGAGCGGGCGCAAAATATCGGCCCCGATTGCCGAAGCTTACCTCACACAAATCATTGATGAGGTAATCATGAACTTCAGTTAAAGGTTCAAGCGCCCGTAATACCAATGCCGTATAGGATTTCACGCATCGATGACGCCTACGGAGTATTGGGCAGTTGGTTTGCGGTAATCACCAATGAGAATATCGTCACATAGTTGGTTAAGTTTCGCCTTCCGAATGACCGCGCAGGATGCCCGGTCAACCGGCGGGCTGGAAGCCTGCCCCACAATGAGAATTCGGGAGCGCAATCAGCGTTGCACGCGGGCGGCGGCGCCCTTGATCAGCTTTTCCACTTCCTCCTTCGAGGCCATGGAGGTGTCGCCCGGCGTGGTCATGGCCAGCGCGCCGTGGGCCGCGCCATACTCCACGGCGGCCTGGGGATCGCCGGAAGTCATCAGGCCGTAGATCAGGCCGGAGGCAAAGCTGTCGCCGCCGCCGACGCGATCGAGGATTTCCAGATCGGGATATTTTCTTGACTCGTGGAACTGGCCGTCGGCCCAGCAGACCGCGGCCCAGTCGTTGCGCGTGGCGGTCTTGGCGGCGCGCAGGGTCGTGGCCACCACCTTGAAATTGGGATAAGTCTTGACAGACTGGCCGATCATTTTCTTGAAGGCGGCCGGGTCAATGTGCAGCAGGTTTTCATCGGCGCCTTCGACCTCGAAGCCCAGGCAGGCGGTGAAATCCTCCTCGTTGCCGATCATCACATCCACGTATTGGGCGATTTCGCGGTTGACTTCCTGGGCGCGCTTTTTGCCGCCGATGCTTTTCCAAAGACTGGGGCGGTAATTGAGATCGTAGGAAACAATGACGCCGTG